>JBFHEQ010000189.1:0-6720 GCA_041584075.1 Hydrogenophaga sp. | reverse complement strand
GGGCAGCTGCCCTGCGCGATCCACGCGAGCTGGGCCGGGCCTTTGTCATGACCATCGGCGTGCCGGTGGTGGCTTTCGTCATCTTCCTGGCGCTGTGGTCGGTGGCCGCCTCGCGCATCCAGACCAGCCTGGGCGCCGTGCCCGGACCGGCCCAGGTGGCCGAACAGGCGGTGGTGTTGGTCAAGGAGCACTTCTCCGAGCGCGAGCGCGAAGCCGCCTTCTACGAGCGCCAGGTGCAGCGCAACAAAGAGCGCATCGCCGAAGACCCGACCTACGAGCCACGCAGCTTCCAGTGGACCGGCAAGCGCACCTACCTCGATCAGATCGTCACCAGCCTCTACACCGTGTTCGTGGGCTTCCTGCTCGCCACCGTGGTGGCCGTGCCGCTGGGCATCCTGGCCGGGACCTCGAAAATCGTGCAAGCCGCGATCAATCCGATGGTGCAGCTGTTTCGCCCGGTGTCGCCACTGGCCTGGTTGCCCATCGTGACCCTGATCGTCAGCGCTGTGTATGTGACCACCGACGAAGCGATGTTCCAGAAATCGTTTCTGATCTCGGCCATCACGGTGACGCTGTGTTCGCTGTGGACCACGCTGATCAACACCGCCATCGGTGTGACCTCGGTCGACAAAGACCTGGTCAACGTGGGCAAGGTGTTGCAGCTGCCGCTGGCCACCCGCGTGCGCAAGATCATCCTGCCGTCGGCTCTGCCTTTCATCTTCACCGGCATGCGCCTCTCGCTGGGTGTGGGCTGGATGGTGCTGATCGCGGCCGAGATGCTGGCCCAGAACCCGGGTCTGGGCAAGTTCGTCTGGGACGAGTTCCAGAACGGCAGCTCCGATTCGCTGAGCCGGATCATGGTGGCCGTGTTCACCATCGGCCTGATCGGCTACGCCCTCGACCGCCTGATGCAGGTGCTGCAAAACCTTGTGGTGCCCCGCTGAAGCCGGCCCCGCGAACGAAATGGACACTGCCATGAATCTCGCCTTAAAGACCGATGTCAGCGCAAGCGAAACCGCCACGAACCAGCCCACACTGGTCGCGGTGCCCGCCACCGCGGCACTGGAACTCAACAACGTCTGCAAAGGCTACGGCAGCGGAGCCAACCGGTCCGAGATCCTGAAGCATCTCAACCTGCGCGTAGAGCCCGGCGAGTTCGTGGCCATCGTCGGTTTCTCCGGCAGCGGCAAGACCACTTTGGTGAGCCTGCTCGCCGGCCTGATTGGCGCCGACAGTGGCGAGGTCCTGAAAAATGGCCAGGCCATCACCGGACCTGGCCCGGACCGTGGCATTGTGTTTCAGAGCTATTCGCTGATGCCCTGGCTCAGCGTGCGCGACAACGTGGCGCTCGCCGTGGACCGCGTGTTCGCCAGCGAAAGCGCCACGGAGCGCGCTGAGCGGGTCAAACGCTACGTGTCCATGGTCGGCCTCACACCCGCCATCGACAAAAAGCCGGCCCAGCTCTCCGGCGGCATGCGCCAACGCGTCTCCGTGGCGCGTGCTCTGGCCACCGACCCCGATGTCCTGCTGCTCGATGAACCCCTCTCCGCACTCGACGCACTCACCCGCGCCAACCTGCAAGACGAAATCGTGCGCATCTGGAGCGAAGACACCAAGACCGTGGTCCTCATCACCAACGATGTGGACGAAGCCCTGATGATGGCCGACCGCATCATTCCGCTGGACATCGGTCCGGGTGCCACCCTGGGCCCTTCGTTCAAGGTCGACATTCCCCGCCCGCGCGATCGCCGCGCCATGAACCACGACGAGCAGTTCCAGGCGTTGCGGGCCAAAATCACGCAGTACCTGATCGGCCTGTCGCACAAACACGCCGCCGGTCACGGCAACAACGTGATCCAGCTGCCCACACTCACCCCGCGCAGCGTGGTCGAGAAATCCACCAGCCCCACCCTGGCCAGCCGCTTCGCCCTGCGCCATGCGGCGCTCGCTGAGAGCATCGAGGCCTCTGTTGGTCTGTCCGAGGGCATGGCGATTGACACGCCCCTCGCCGCCACCAGCGCCGACGATCGCTTCGTCGAGTTCTCACAAGTCATCAAGGTCTATCCCACGCCCAAAGGCCCCCAGACGGTGGTCGACGGGTTTGACCTGAAGATTCGCAAAGGTGAATTCATTTCGGTGATCGGCCACTCGGGCTGCGGCAAATCCACCGTGCTCTCCATGATGGCGGGGCTCACCGACATCACCGAAGGCGTGATCGTGCTCGATGGCCGCGAAGTGGCCGATGCCGGCCCCGACCGCGGCCTGGTGTTCCAGGCACCGAGCCTGGTGCCCTGGCTCAGCGCGTTTGACAACGTGATGCTGGGCGTGGCCCGCGTGTTCCCCCACGCCAGCGAGGCCGAGCGCCGCGACACCGTGGGCTATTACCTCAACCGGGTGGGCCTGGGCTCGTCGATGAAAAAAATGGCGTCGGAGCTGTCCAACGGCATGAAGCAGCGCGTGGGCATTGCGCGCGCGTTTGCACTCAACCCCAAGATGCTGCTGCTCGACGAGCCCTTCGGCATGCTGGATTCGCTCACGCGATGGGACTTGCAAGAGGTGCTGATGGAGGTGTGGTCGCGCAGCCAGGTGACCGCCATGATGGTCACCCACGATGTGGACGAAGCCATTTTGCTGGCCGACCGCGTGGTGATGATGACCAACGGCCCCCGCGCCAGGATCGGCAAGATCATGGACGTTCCCCTGCCCCGCCCCCGCACCCGCGAAGCCCTGCTGCAACACCCCCGGTACTACGAGCTGCGCGAAGAACTCATCGGCTTCCTCGAAGACTGCGGCAGCCAGCACTGATCGCTGCCAACCCAATCGCCCCCAATCCCATTCAGGAACACACCATGAAAAAGATGAACCTCGTGATGATCGGCAACGGCATGGCCGGCGTGCGCACACTCGAAGAGCTGATCAAGATCGCACCCGAGTTCTACAACATCACTGTGTTTGGCGCCGAGCCGCACCCCAACTACAACCGCATCCTGCTCTCGCCAGTGCTCGCCGGAGAGCAGACTCTGGAAGAGATCGTTTTGAACGACTGGAGCTGGTACACCGACAACGGCGTGGCGCTGCACGCGGGCTGGACCGTGACTTCCGTGGACCGCGTCAAGCGCATCGTGCACGCCAAGAATGCCAGCGGCGAAACCATGGAAGCGCAGTACGACCGCCTGATCATGGCCACCGGTTCCAACCCCTTCATGCTGCCCATTCCGGGCAAAGACCTGCAAGGTGTGCTCGCCTACCGCGACATTGCCGACACGCAGGCCATGATCGACGCGGCCAAAACCTACAAACACGCGGTTGTCATCGGCGGCGGCCTGCTCGGCCTGGAAGCGGCCAACGGGTTGATGAAGCGCGGCATGACCGTGAGCGTGGTACACGTGGGCCCTTGGCTGATGGAGCGTCAGCTCGACGACGTATCGGGCAAGTTGCTGCAGCAATCGCTGGAGGCGCGCGGCATGAGCTTCCTCATGGGCGCGCAGACGCAGGAGCTGGTTGGCGGAGAAGATGGCCGCGTAAAAGCCATCAAATTCAAAGACGGCAGCGAAGTGTCCGCCGATCTGGTGGTCATGGCCGTGGGCATCCGCCCCAACACCGCGCTGGCCGAAAGCATGCGCCTGCATGTGAACAAAGGCATCGTCGTCAACGACACGATGCAGACCACCACCGACCCGCGCATTTATGCGGTCGGCGAATGTGCTGCCCACCGGGGCATCGCCTACGGTCTGGTCGCACCGCTGTTTGAACAAGGCAAGGTGCTGGCCACCCATCTGGCCGAATTCGGCATTGGACTCTACAGCGGATCGCTCACCTCGACCAAACTCAAGGTCACGGGCATCGACCTGTTCTCCGCGGGCAACTTCATGGGCGACGACGGCAGCGAAGAGATCGTGATGAGCGATCCCTCGGCAGGTGTGTACAAAAAGCTGGTGATCAAGGACGACAAGCTGATCGGCGCCTGCCTCTACGGCGACACGGTTGATGGTTCGTGGTACTTCAAGCTGCTGCGCGAAGGCCGCACGGTGCACGACATCCGCGACAAGCTGATGTTCGGCGAAAGCCACCTGGGCGATGCCGGCCACCAAGGCGTGAGCAAGGCGGCGGCCATGGCCGACAGCGACGAAGTCTGCGGTTGCAACGGCGTCACCAAAGGCACGATCTGCAAGGCCATCAAGGAAAAAGGCCTGTTCACGCTGGACGAGGTCAAGAAGCACACCAAGGCCAGCGCGTCTTGCGGCTCCTGCACCGGCCTGGTCGAACAGATCCTGATGTTCACCGCTGGCGGCGACTACTCGGCCACACCCAAGAAAAAGGCCATCTGCGCCTGCACCGAACACAGCCACCAGGACGTGCGCGACGCCATCGCCAACGAGAAGCTCCTGACCATCGCCGACACGTTTGCGAAGCTCAACTGGAAGACACCCAACGGCTGCCCCACCTGCCGTCCGGCGGTGAACTACTACCTGATCAGCACCTGGCCCAAAGACGCCAAGGACGATCCGCAAAGCCGCTACATCAACGAACGCAGCCACGCCAACATCCAGAAGGACGGCACCTATTCCGTGATCCCGCGCATGTGGGGCGGTGAGACCACGGCCGACGAACTGCGCCGCATCGCCGACGCCGTGGACAAATACAACATCCCCACCGTCAAGGTCACCGGTGGCCAGCGCATCGACTTGCTGGGTGTGAAAAAGGAAGACCTGCAGGGCGTCTGGAACGACATAGGCATGCCCTCGGGCCATGCCTATGCCAAAGCCCTGCGCACGGTGAAGACGTGTGTGGGCTCCGAGTGGTGCCGCATGGGCACGCAGGACTCCACCCAGATGGGCAAAGACCTGGAGAAAGCCATGTGGCGCATGTACGCGCCCCACAAAGTGAAATTCGCGGTGTCGGGTTGCCCTCGCAACTGCGCCGAGTCCGGCATCAAGGACGTGGGTGTCATCGGTGTGGACAGCGGCTGGGAAATGTATGTCGGCGGCAACGGCGGCATCAAGACCGAAGTGGCGCACTTTTTGGTGAAAGTCAAAACGGCCGAAGAGGTCATGGAGTACACCGGCGCCTTCATGCAGCTCTACCGCCTGGAAGGCTGGTACCTGGAGCGGACGGTGCATTACATCAACCGCGTGGGCCTGGACTACGTAAAGAAAAAGATCCTGGAAGACGAAGCAGGCCGCAAGGCCCTCTGGGAGCAGCTTCAAGCTGCCCTGGAAGGTGAACCCGATCCCTGGTTCGAGACCCAGAAAGCCGCCGTGGATACCCGGCAGTTCATTCCCATCAAAGCCATCACGTCCGAAACCCAAACCGCAGGGAGCGCCGCATGAGCACCAACAACACCCCCTGGACCTTGATCTGCAAGGTCGACGACATCCCCGTGCTGGGCTCTCGCCGTGTGGCGCGCGACAAGGGGCTGGACGTCGCCGTGTTCCGCAACGACCAAGACGAGGTCTTCGCCCTGCTCGACCGCTGCCCCCACAAAGGCGGCCCGCTGAGCCAGGGCATCGTCTTCGGCACCAGCGTGGCCTGCCCGCTGCACAACTGGACGATCGGCCTGTGCGATGGCCAGGCGTCGGCGCCAGACGAAGGTTGCACGCCGCGCTTCACCCTGAAAGTGGAAGCAGGTCAGGTGTACCTTGACGCAGACGAACTCGCCAACCATGCGACCGAAGAAACCCGTCCCATCGCCGGTCCTGCCCGCCGAATCACGCCCATCACCGCCGTCGCATGAGTGAAGAAACCCGCTCCACCTGCCCCTATTGTGGTGTGGGTTGTGGCGTCATCATCGAGACCGAGGCGAACCAGATTGTGGGCGTGAAGGGTGATCCTGATCACCCGGCCAACTGGGGGCGCCTCTGCTCCAAAGGCGCCACGCTTCACCAGACCGCCACCCCCAGCGTCGCCAGGCAAACGCGCCTGTTGCAACCCATGCGCCGATTCGAGCGCAACGAAACGCCCAAGCCCATTCAATGGGACGACGCCTTGGCCATGGCCGCCCACCATTTTTCGCGCACGGTCTGCGACCACGGCCCCGATGCCGTGGGCTTTTACATCAGCGGCCAGTTGCTGACCGAGGACTACTACGTCTTCAACAAACTGGCCAAGGGCCTGATCGGCACCAACAACATCGACACCAACTCGCGCCTGTGCATGAGCAGCGCGGTGGCGGGCTACAAAGCCACGCTGGGCGCTGACGCACCACCCGCCTGCTACGACGATCTGGACCAGGCCCAATGCCTGTTCATCGTGGGCAGCAACGCCGCCTTCGCCCACCCGATTCTGTTTCGCCGCATCGAAGAGGCACGCAAAAACAACCCCGCGATGAAGATCATCGTGGCCGATCCGCGCCGCACCGACACCGCCGGCATCGCCGACCTCTACCTGCCCTTGCTGCCCGGCAGCGATGTGATGCTGTTCCACGGCCTGCTGCACATCATGTTGTGGGAGGGCTGGACGGATGCCGACTACATCGCTCAGCACACCAACGGCTTCGAAGAACTCAAGACCCTGGTGCGCGAGTGCACGCCTGAGCGCGTCTCGAAAGTCTGCGGCCTGAGCAAAGACGATTTGTTCACCACCGCAAAATGGTTTGCAAAATCTGAAGCCACGCTCAGCCTCTACTGCCAGGGCCTCAACCAGAGCAGCAGCGGCACCGCCAAAAACGCCACCCTCATCAACCTGCACCTGGCCACCGGCCAGATCGGCAAACCCGGCGCC
>JBFHEQ010000188.1:0-6739 GCA_041584075.1 Hydrogenophaga sp. | reverse complement strand
CCGATGCTGTTGGTGAGGGTGAGCACGCTGCCCACTGCCTGGGGGGGCGCGTTGCGCGCGGTCAGTGTGGAAAACTGCGGTGAGTCACCGGCCACGGTGACGCCCCACAAGATCAACCACCCGTAGAAAACCGCATCGCCAGCACCCAGCATCCAGGGGGTGGCCAGGCAACACAAGCCGCTCAGGCCCAGCTGCACACCGGCCACCCGGGCGCTGCCCCGGCGCTGCGCCACCCAGCCACCGGCTGCGCATCCCACAGCGCCCGCGCCCAGCACCAAAAATGCGGTCCACGACAGCGCCGTGCCTTCCAGGCGCGTGGCCAGGATCAACGGCACCATGACCCACATGGTGTAGAGCTCCCACATGTGGCCAAAGTAGCCCAGCACCGAAGCGCGCACGCGGCTGTCGGTCCACAGCGAAGCGAGGGCCCGCCATTGCAGGGTGTTGACCTTGGCGTGGGCCACGGGCGCGTCGTGGGTGGCAAAAAACAGCAGCAGGCCACCGGCCGCAGCCAGCGCCGCCACACCCAGCATCAGCGTGGGCCAGGGCAACGCGTCGCCCAGGGCACGCAGGGCGTGTGCGCTCGCCGATCCCAGCACCAGCGCACCGATCAGCAGGCCCAATGCGCCCCCCAGGCCTTTGGTGTACCACTGGGCTGCGATCTTCATGCCCACGGGGTAGATGCCCGCCAGAAAAACGCCGGTGGCAAAACGCCAGACCATCAAGGCCTCGTAGTTGCGCACCATGGCCCAGGCGCCCACCGTGCAGGCTGCGCCCGAAAGCGCGCACACCAGGAAAACCCAGCGTGCCGAAAACCGGTCGGCGATGGCGAGCAGGGCAAACACCAGCGTGCCGACGATGAAACCGAACTGCAGCGACGAGGTGAGCGCACCCACCGCCGCATTGGCCCAACCCAGCTCGCGCTGCAGGTCGGGCATCACGGCATTGACCGCAAACCACAACGAGGTGCCCGCAAATTGGGCGAGCACCAGCACGGGCAGGATGTGGCGAGGGACGTGGGCCTGAATCATGGGCCGCAGCTTAAACGCCTTGAGAGCTGTTTGCTTGGCGCGTTGGTGTCAGGCTGCGTTTGCCACGGGTCTCTTGAGGGTTGCCACCGCACAGCCCATGGAGGAGGGGCAGCTTCGTGGAGCGGGTGCTGAAACAGGCCTTTCGGGGTGCGATCGGCCTTCGGGTTGTGCAGTCCACGCGCCGTCGCATCCTTGCCCTCTGCGGCCGGGCGCTCAGTACATGGCCATGCCGCCGTTGATCTCCAGCACTTCGCCGGTGATGAAGGACGCTGCGTCGGAGGTGAGGTAAACCGTGGCGTTGGCCACATCTTCCGGCTGGCCCTCGCGGCGCAGGGGGGTGCGCTCGACACCTGCGGCGCGGCCCTGGGGTGTGTTGAAGACATCGTGGAAGCGGGTGGCGATCAGGCCGGGGGCGATGCCATTGACGCGGATGCCCTGTGGCCCGACTTCTTTGGCGAGCGCGCGCATGTAGCTGAACAGCGCGCCCTTGGCCGCACCGTAGTGGCTGGCACCAGGGCCGCCGCCGTCGTGGCCGGCCAGAGAGGCCATGATGACCACGCTGCCGGAACCGCGCGGCACCATGTGGCGCAGTGCTTCGCGGCAGGTCAGGAAAGCGCTGGTGAGGTTCAGGTTCATGGCCTTTTGCCAGAACTCCAGCGTCATGTCGACGCACTTTTCGCGCGCCAGCAAGCCGCCGGCATTGGCCACCACGTGGTCCACCTGACCAAACTTCGCCACAGCCTCGGCAAAGGCCTTGATCACCTCGGCTTCGTCGGTCACGTCGGATTGGATGGCCAGCACCTGCTCTCCGAGCTCGGCTTCCAGCGCTTTGGCTTCGTCGGCGCTGGACCAGTAGGTGAAGGCCACGCGGTCGCCGCGGGCCGCCTGGGCCCGGACGATGGCGGCGCCAATGCCCGATGCGCCGCCCGTGACAAAGGTGGTGGCAGGGGTAGAGGAGGGTGTTGGGGTACTCATGTTGCAGTGCTTCCAGGTTGACAAGGGTTAGAAAAAGGCTGGGTGGATTCGCGCCGGACCAGTTCGGGGCTGAACACCAGTGAGTGGGCTTGTTCGGAGGGGCTGCTCATGCGGGCGAGCAAGCGCTCGAAGGCGGCCTGTGCGAGCTCGGGCATGGGTTGCCGCACCGAGCTCAGGGCCGGGCTCAGGTAGCTGTCGAGAAACAGATCGTCGATGCCCATAACGGAGATGTCTTGCGGGACAAGCTTGTTGCACTCGCGCAAGCCCGAGAGCACACCGACAGCGACCATGTCGTTCATGGCGATGTAGGCGCTGGCATCGGGCTGGCTCGCTTGCAGCTCGATCGCGGCGTTGCGGCCCAGAGTCGGCATTTCCATTTCGATCTGACCGTTGGGCACGTCACCGATGTGCACGTGCAGCCGGGCACCTGCGGCGGCGCAGGCTTTCTGTACACCTTCCAGCCGCGCACCACGGCTGACCGATCGCAGCGGTGCGGTGACGTACACGATATGGCGGTGTCCCAGCGTCAGCAAGTGCTCGGCGGCCAGCTCCCCACAGCGGTGGTTGTCGACGCTGACGTAATCCATGTTCCAGGGCGCTTCCTGGGCCGTACGGTCGAAGCTGACGACCGCCAGCCCGCGCTCGATAAGGGGTGCCAGGTGTTCCTGGGCCTGGAGGGCCGAGCCGATCACCATGCCACGAACGCCCTGGGCCATGAGAGCCTGGGCATAGGCGAGCTCTCGATCGGCTTCGCGCTGTGTGTTGCACAGCATCACGCCGTAGCCGCGTTCGTTGGCCACCGACTCGATTTCGCGGGCGAGCGAGCCGAAGAACGGGTTGGCAATGGATGGCACCAGCAGCCCGATCATGGCCAGGTGGCCGGTCTTGAGGTTGCGGGCCGACTGGTTGGGGCGGAAGCCCAGCGTTGTGATCGCTTGTTGCACGCGCGCCAGTGTGTCGGGGCGCATGCGGGCTTCGCGGCCGTTCAGGACATTGGAGACGGTGCTGATGGACACGTGGGCGTGCCGGGCAACGTCTTCAATGGTCGGGGTGGTCTTTTTCATGGGGTTCCAGAGTGCATGTCCAATGTCGATGTCAGCAAGTTGCCGTGAACCAGGGGCGCCAACAACAGTGCTGTCATCAGTATGCAGAAGGCAGACCGCAGAGGCGGACCGCCGGGCGCGAATCCGCTCACGGGAAAAGGCTGGGGAGCCACATGGTAAAGATCGGGAAATAGGTCACCAGGATGAGCGCCAGCAGAATCGCCAGATAAAAAGGCCAGATCGTTCGCACAGCGTCTTCGATCTTCACTTTGCCCACGGCGCAACCCACAAAAAGGCAGGTGCCGACCGGTGGTGTGCACAGACCAATACCCAGGTTGATCAGCAACATGATGCCGAAATGCTCGGGTGCCATGCCCAGGCTTTTGGCGATGGGCAGGAAGATCGGCGTGCAGATCAGGATCAACGCGGCCATGTCCATGATCGTGCCCAGCAGTAGCAGGATGACGTTGATCATGATGAGGATCACGATCGGGTTGTCGGAAATGGCCAGCAGGAGGTCACTGAGCTTGGCCGGTACCTGGTAGAGCGCGAGCAAGTAGGCAAATGAGCTGGCAAATGCAATCAGAATCATCACCATCGCCGTTGTCCTGACCGATGATGCGACCGATATTTTGAAGCTCTTCCAGCTCAGGCTTCGGTAGTAGAACGTGGTCAGCAGGACTGCATAGATTGCACCGAACGCCCCCGATTCGGTCACGGTAAAAATGCCCGAAAGTGTGCCGCCGATGATGATCACTGCTGTGAACAGGCCGGGCAATGCATCCAGCGAGGTTTGCCCCAGCACGCGCATGCCGGGAAATGGCTCGGCCGGGTACTTGTGTTTGACCGACAGGATGTAGGCTGCAACGGCCAGGCACAGGCACATCAGCACACCCGGTATCACGCCGGCGAGGAAGAGCTTGGAAATCGAGAGGCCACCGCCTGCTGCCACCGCAAAGATGATCATGTTGTGGCTGGGCGGAATGATGATGCCGGCGATGGAAGATGTGATGGTCACGTTGACGGCGAAGTCCGGCCGGTAGCCCCGCTCCTTCATGACCGGAATCTGCACGGATCCCAGTGCCGAGATGTCGGCCACCGCCGATCCGGAGATGCCGCCGAACAACATGCTGGAAAAAATGTTGACCATGGCCAGTCCGCCCTTGAAGTGGCCGACCAGGGCCGAGGCGAACCCCAGCAGGCGTTTTGCGATGCCGCCGTGCAGCATGATTTCGCCGGCAAAAACGAAGAAGGGGATCGCCAGGAGGGAAAACACCGTCACGCCTGCCATCGCACGCTGAAACGTGATCAGCATGGGGAAGCCTTCGAAGAGAAAGGCGGCGGCGGCGGCAATCCCCATCGCGAAGGCGACCGGCATGCCGGCTACCACACCCAGGGCGAAGATGCCCAGCAGTATCGCAAGTCCCATGATCAGAGACCCTCGCTTGTGGAGGCGGATGTGGAGGCTCGGAAGTTCATGGTGGTGAGAAGGGCGCGAGAGCCCGCAAACAGAAAGATCAACGCGCCGCAACACACCTCGGAGAACGTGCGAACGCCCTCTGGCACATTGAGCATGGGGAGCAGGGTGTCCCACCCGAATCGCATCAGATCGATCCCGGCCAACAGCATGACCAGACCGAACAGTGCAAGCACCGCATCTACCGCAATTTTCACGATCGTGCGTGCGCGCGGGCCCAGCATGTCGCGGAACATGTCGACGCCCAGGTGGCTGTTGTCATGCACGCCCGCAGCCGCGCCCAGAAACGTGATGTAGCCGACCAGCACCAGCGCCAGTTGCTCGACCCAGGTGGGCGTTTCGTTCAGCACGTAGCGGCCAAAGACCAGCCAGCCGAACGTGATGAGCAACACCACCATGGCGCAAGACGCCAGAAAAATGCAGGCGCCGCTCAGGTGGGCCAGGGCGGCTTCGAGCCGGGTTTCAAACAATGACTTGGCGGGCATGGTGGGGGTTTTTTCGTTCGGACTGGCTGTGCAGGGCCCACCCCGTGGATCTGGGGGCGGGCCGCGCGCGTGGGGGGCGTCAGTTCGAGTTGCGCATCATGTTCACCAAACCGACGAGGTTGGGGTTGGCGGCCAGGAACTTGTCATAGACGGGCTTCATGGCGTCCTGGAAGGGCTTCTTGTTGGCCACGGTATTGACCTTCACGCCACCAGCGGACACCTTGGTCATGCTGGCTTTCTCCCGCTCGGCCCAGAGCTTGCGCTGGAGATCGGCGCTGTTTTTGCCCGCGGCCTTGACGATGGCTTGCTGATCGGGGGTGAGCTTGTCCCACGAGACTTTGGACACACAAAGGCATTCGGGGATGATCAGGTGTTCGGTCAGCGAGTAGTATTTCGCGACCTCATGGTGGTTGGTCGATTCGTAGGACGGTGGATTGTTTTCCGCACCATCGACCACCTTGGTCTTGATCGACTGGAACACCTCGCCAAATGCCATGGGCGTGGCATTGCCTCCCATCGAAGCAATCATGCCCACGAAGAGGTCGTTGTTCATCACGCGGATCTTCATGCCTTTGACGTCGTTGGGCGCGTTGATCGGCTTGATGGAGTTGTAGAACGAGCGTGCACCAGCGTCGTACCAGCCGACCGGCACGAGGCCTTTGGCCATCATGCCCTTGCCGATGGCGGCACCCACTTCACCGTCCATCAACCGGTACATCTGGGGGATGCTTTTGAATATGAAGGGCAGTGAAACCACATTGGTTTCGGGGATGGACTGTCCCATCGGTCCGAGGCTGAATTCACCGAAGTCGATGGCACCGAGCCGTGTTTGTTCAATCGCGTCCGGTTGGTCGCCCAGCACGGCGTTGTGGAAGGTCTTGCCCGTCAGCTTGCCACCCGTTTTCTCCGCCACTTCTTTCATGAAGGATTCCATGGCGATGGACACTGGGTAGTCCTGAACGTGGATGTTCCAGCCTCGCCACTCGGCCGCGCTTGCCGACATGGCCGGCAGGGACAAGCTCAACACCAGCGCGAAGGCTTTGATGGGGTTCGATGAGGTCAAAAGCATTTTGTCTCCTTGTTGAGTGCAACGTTACACAAGGGGGATTTGACCGAGATTGGTAAAACGTTACAACAGGGTTAACCCCAGATCGGCGAATGGGTGAATGCACCGCGGGTTGGCGCTTGCCGCTGCCCGGTCCTCAAGGACTTTCCGTGCCGTCAGACGAGGGTGCGGGGCCGGGAGCGCGATGGTGGCGCTCGCGACAGGGCAGGGTCAGTGGCGCAGGCGCCTGCCGCCGCCGCCGGTTTGTATCCGCAGCCTGGGGTCGTTTCCCGCGGCGATGGCGAGAGTGCCAGCTGCGTGGTTTCGGGCGATCAGACCCCGCGCGCCCGGTCGCTCTTGAACTGCGCCCGGAAGGCTTCAAAACGCCCTGCGTCCAGCGCGTCCCGCACTTCGCGCATGAGGTTCAGGTAGTAGTGCAGGTTGTGCACGGTGGCCAGCATGGGGCCAAGCATTTCGCCGCAGCGGTCGAGGTGGTGCAGGTAGGCGCGGCTGAAGCCGTCGCGACCACCGTCGTCCCAGCTCACACCACTCTTGCCCGCGCAGGCATAGCAGGTGCAGGTGGTGTCCAGCGGCTGGTGGTCGGTCTTGTGGCGGGCGTTGCGCAGTTTCAGGTCGCCGTAGCGGGTGAAGAGTGTGCCGTTGCGCGCATTGCGGGTGGGCAT
>JBFHEQ010000187.1:0-6758 GCA_041584075.1 Hydrogenophaga sp. | reverse complement strand
TGGGCGTCACACAGGAAAGCTTCCGAGCGGTCGCAGTTCCATTTGATCGGGCGGTTGAGCTTTTTGGAGGCCCAGGTCAGGCACACGTCTTCGGCGTAGAGGTAGATCTTGGCGCCAAAGCCGCCACCCACATCGGGTGCGATCACGCGCACCTTGTGCTCGGGCAGCCCCATCACAAACGCCGTCATCAGCAGGCGCTCCACATGGGGGTTCTGGTTGGAGACATACAGGGTGTAGTCGTCGCCGGCGCGGTTGTAGTGGCCGATGGCGGCGCGAGGCTCCATGGGGTTGGGCGCCAGGCGGTTGTTGACCAGATCGAGCTTGGTCACATGGGCCGCATTCTCGAAGGTCTTGTCGACTTCTGCCTTGTCGCCGATCGCCCATTTGTAGCACTGGTTGTCCGGGGCCACATCGTGGATGGTGGGCGCCCCCTGGGCCTGCGCATCACGCACATCGACCACCGCTGGCAGTGGCTCGTAGTCGACTTCCACCAGCTCAGCGGCGTTGCGCGCCTGCTCGTAGGTTTCTGCCACTACCATGGCCACGTGATCACCCACGTAGCGCACCTTTTCGAACGCCAGGATCGGGTGTGGCGGCTCCTTCATGGGTTCGCCGTTGGTGCTGGTGATCAGCCAGCCGCAGGGCAGGCCATTGATTTTGTCGGCGGCCACGTCCTGACCGTCCAGAATACCGATCACGCCCGGCGCGGCCAGTGCAGCGGTCTTGTCGATGCTGCGGATCCTGGCGTGGGCGTGCGGTGAGCGCACGAAATAGGCCTGGCTCATGTTGGCCAGCACAATGTCGTCGGTGTACTGACCGGAACCGGTCAGAAAACGGTAGTCCTCCTTGCGGCGGACGGACTCCCCGATGTGGGGCAGGTTGGCGAAATCGGATGCACCCATGACCGTTCTCCTTAAGACTTCATGGCAGCAGCACCCTGCAGCACGGATTTGACGATGTTCTGGTAGCCCGTGCAGCGGCACAGGTTGCCTTCCAGGGCTTCGCGCACGTCTTGCTCGCCCGCGTCGGGCTGGCGCTTGCAGAGATCGAGGGCGCTCATGACCATGCCGGTGGTGCAGAAGCCGCACTGCAGTCCGTGGCATTCCTTGAACGCGGCCTGCATGGGGTGCATGGAGCCATCTGCGGCGGCCAGGCCTTCGATGGTCTCCACTTCGGCGCCGGCGGCCTGGGCCACCAGCATGTTGCAAGACTTCACCGCCTTGCCGTTCATGAGCACCGTGCAGGCGCCGCATTGCGCGGTGTCGCAGCCCACGTGGGTGCCGGTGAGCTTGAGATGGTCACGTAGTGCCTGAACCAGCAGCGTGTTGGGCGCTGCGTCGACGGCCACGGCTTTCCCGTTGACCTTGAGTTGAACCTGCATGCTTGTCTCCTGTTGGTGAATATCCTCCAACAGTGAAACATGGCTCACTTCATGCGACCTTGGGTGTAACCCTTGGGTCGGCCTCCCCGTGTTCAAGTTTTCTCAAATTGAGACGGGTCGGCCCGGGGTGCGGCTGATCACCTGCGCAGCCGCCCAGGTTGTTGCAGCGCATCAATCGGCGCTTGCGGCCGCCTCGAGTTCTGGTTCGGGCAGCGCCACCGTGTCGTCGGTGGAGAACTGGTAGTCCTTGAACACGTGTTCGGCCGTGAGCAACTGGTAAGTGCCATCGTCCTTGCGCAACGACGTGTCTTTCAGGCGCCATGCGGTCTGGCCGCAAGTCCAGATGTCGAAATTGCGCATGTGGGTGCACAGACAGGTTTTGTCTTTCACCGAGATGCGCTTTTCGCCAGGGTGGGCCGCCAGTTCGCGGTTGTATGAGGTCACGTAGGCGCACTTGCCATTCGCGTCCAGCAGGTAGCCGTAGGCTTCGCAGTTGGGGCGGATGCCGTCGCCGATGCCCGGGCTGGCCTTGATCATGCGCATGGGGTAACCCGTGGGCGAAATCTCGTTGACTTCCAGGTCGTCTTCGTCGGCCTTGAAGTATTCCTGTTTGATGTCGTCGGGCAGACCACATTCTTTGGTCACCGTGAAACGGGTCGCCACCTGCACGCCGGAAGCGCCCAGCTCCATGAAACGCACCGCGTCGGAGCCGGTGAAGATGCCGCCCGCAGCGATGACCGGAATGTCCAGCCCTTCGGCCTTCATCCAGGCCACGATCTCGGTCACGATGGTCGCCAGATCGTATTCGGCCCAGTCCATGCCGAAACCGAGGTGCCCACCGGCCAGCGGGCCTTCAATCACCACGTAGTCGGGGTTGCGGTCCAGGCGCGCGTTCTTCTTGAGAAAGAGCTGCAGGGCCCGCAGCGAAGACACGATGATGCCGAACT
Organism: Hydrogenophaga sp.; assembly: GCA_041584075.1. GTDB lineage: Bacteria > Pseudomonadota > Gammaproteobacteria > Burkholderiales > Burkholderiaceae_C > Hydrogenophaga. The sequence goes on along the minus strand of JBFHEQ010000187.1, from coordinate 4,430 downwards.
TGGCCTCGCGAAAGCGGGGGTGGTCGGCCACCAGGGCCATAGAGCCCAGGTGCAGGCCGGCGGCCAGCGTGATGCCGTCGATGCCAGCGTCCAGTGCAGAAGCCATGCGCACCTTCAAGGTCTCCTTGGGCGCGTTCATGGTGAGCTTTTCCATGCAGTTGATGAAAATCAGCCCCGAGCCCGTTTTGCGCTCCATGGTCTTTTCCACGTGCATGCGGGTGGCTTCGGCCAGGTGTTCCAGATCAAACTTCACGGCCGACTTGTCTTCGGACGCCACGTTGTACTGGTATTGTTTCTGTTTCGCCTTGACGTACTTGGTCTTGTAGCGGCGGTCGGTCACGGTTTTCACCATGGCGTCGCTGATGTGGCCGATGCCGCCCAGGCGAGCAGCTTCCAGCGCGAGATCGGACGAAGAAATGTCCACACCCATGCCGCCGATCATGATCGGCACCAATTCATGGCTGCCCATGCGCAAGCGGTAGTCGTCCAGTTGTCTCTTCATGTGAATTCAGTTTCCAATAACGTCAGGCGTAGCTTAACCGCTACAGAGGCAGCGGTCTGCCCAATGGCGCGCGGGCACCGTGGTTTTGCGAGAGAGTGTCCACTTAGGCACCGGTCCCTATTTTCGGGCAAAGTTGTGACAGTACATGCAGATGCCGGCAGAGGTCTTGCGGCAGGTCAAAGCCAGTGGTTCGGGCACGCGCTAACCTGAAAACTGTTCTTGCCTGTTGAATGCGTCGATTTGAAGGAGCCCGCCCCATGAGCGAAAACGCCAGCGTCACCATCACCCGCCAGTCGGGTTACCAGTTTTTGGTTGATTTTGGGCAAGGTTTGCCGACTTTGCTGGCCGATGAGCCCAGTCCCCTGGGTGAAGGCACCGGTCCGGCGCCGGATCACATGCTGCTGTCGGCCGTCGCCAACTGCCTCAGCGCCAGCCTGCTGTTCGCCCTGCAAAAATTCAAGCAAGACCCCGGCACACTGGTCGCCACCGCCACGCCGGTGATGGGGCGCAACGCCGACAAGCGGCTGCGCATCGAAGCCATCGATGTGAAACTGGAACTGGGTCAGGCGGCAGCTGCGTTGGAGCATCTGGACCGGGTGCTGGATCAGTTCGAGGCGTTTTGCACGGTGTCGATGAGTGTGCGGGAGGGAATAACGATCAATGTGCAGGTGCAGGATGGGGCTGGGGTTGTGATCAAAGGCTGACGGGCCAAAGGCTGGAGGCGGTTCGCATGCCAGCCCAGGTGAGGAGCAGCGACCCAAAGACATGCAAACTGGCGGTACCCGCCGCCAGCATCCACCGCCCGTGCTGCAGCATGCTCACCACCTCCACCGAGAAGGTGGAGAACGTGGTCAGGGCGCCCAGAAAACCGGTCACGATGGCCAGGCGCCAGACGGGATCGATCTGGGTCTGGTTCTGGAAATACACCACTGCGATGCCAATGATGTAGGCGCCCACCCAGTTGGCCACCAAGGTGCCCCAGGGGATCAGGGCGTGGCCGTGGTTGAACCACAGGGCCAGCCGCCAGCGGGCCAGGGCACCTAGGGAAGCGCCGAGACAAATGGCGATGGCGGCGGGCATGGTTCTATGGGGGTCTCAGTCGGTTTGCAGGTCAGAAGGGAGCGTCGCCTTCGCCCACCGCGGTCACCGCTTCGCCGTGGGGCTTGCTGGTGCCTGAGTCGCCGGCAGGGCCTGTGGTGCCAACGGGCATTTCACCAAAGGCCACCTCGCCGCCCAGGGCCTCGATCAGCTCGGGGATGAGCTTTTGCAGTTCGCCGGTGCTGAGGGCCACGTCAGTGTCGAAGCCGCTTTCGTCATCGCTGGCGCGGTCGTCGAACACACCTTCGAGGAAGGCGATTTTTTTCAACTGCATGGTTTCGGTGAGCATGAAGGCGATGCGGCCTTCCCAGCTCATCGCCAGCTTGGTGGGCAGTTTGCCTTGTATGATGTGCTTGCGCACCTCTTCGGTGGCCAGGTTGTGGCGGGTGAACTTGACGACCGACTTCTCTTCGTCGCCCGACTTGAGTTCACACTCCCGCTCCACGTTGAAGCCCTTGGGCCATTCGTCGGGCGATTCGGCCGACAGCCAGTTGGTCATGGCGGTTTGCGGGGTGACAGCGGTTTGCAGCAGGGTGACGTTGAGGTCGTTGAAGGCGGTGACCAGGGAGGTCACCAATTCGTCCACCTTGCTCTGGCTGCTGGCGTCGGTGATGAGCAGGTTGTTGGCCGGGTCGATCCAGACCCACACGCTGCCGCGGCGCGGAAAGGCCATGGGCAGCAAGGCCTGCAGCGCGTCTTCGCGCAGTTCCTTGGTTTCTTTTTTGCCGGGCTTGCGGCCGGTGGTGGCTTCGATGTGGTCGGCTTCTTCCTGCGCCTTCTCGCGCACGATGTCGCCCGGCACCGCCTTGGTTTCCATCACGAATTTCAGGATGCGCTGACCCGCCACGGACTCCACCAGGGGGCCGTGCGCTTCGCCGCGCGGCTCCATCCAGCCCACCGATTTGTCTTGAGAGGCCCCGCAGGGCACAAAGCGCAGCGCGTCGAGCGCGGTTTCCATGGCCTCCAGCGTCGGGGCCCAGCCGGGCGCGATGCGGTAGACGGTCACATTCTTGAACACAGATTTCCTTTGATTTCTTGGCAGCGTGCTTCTTGCTGGAAGCGGTATCGGTCGATCTTAGAGGATCAGGCGGGGTGGTTATGCGTGTGGTCGGCGATCGCGGTCATGAGGTGGTGCACCGGCAAGCCGCTCGCCGCCGCCAGCGCCTCGGCGTACGGTGGCATGTTGGTGCATTCGAGCACCAGGTTTTGCGCCTCGGGGTGGTGGTTTTTCAGGTCTTTCACCAAGGCCACCAGCTCGGCCTGGGCTTGAACCGGGTTCAGCGTGGTGTGGTTGCCGAGGATTTGCTGGCGGAAGTGGCTCCCGGGCGGCACACCGATCACGGGTGTGCCCTCGGGCACACCCGCAGCATGCAGCAACCCGGGGGAAAGCGAGCCGGCGTTGATGGTGAGCACGACAGGGCCGGGCAGGCGGGCGCACAGCAGCAGGCTGGAGGTGATCACCGGCACAGGGAGGGCTTCTTCCATGGCGGCCTGGTAGCGTGCCAGAAAGCCGCAGCTGGTGGTGATCAAGGTGGCGCCCCGGGCCACGAGGCCGTGCGCGGCGGTGATGAACTCGTTCAGCAAGCCCGGGTCGTCGGGGCTCACCACACGTTGGGGCGAAGCCCCTGGCAAGACCTGGTAGATCGCGTTCAGACCCAGGTTGGCAAAGGTTTGCGGGTGGCCCACGTCGCCCACCGGGCGGGGAAACCGGGTTTCCAGCATCAGGACGCCGATGCAATGGGGGCGGGAAGCAGGGGGCATGGGCTCGGGGGGTGAAAGAAAAGGAGCGTGGACCGTTGAGGGGGACCGTTGGCAAATGAATAATAGCGAGATGTTTCAATTGCATGCCCGCCATCCATGACTTCACAACGTTTTGCGGTGCTGGGCGCCGGCATGGTGGGCGTTTGTTGCGCGCTGGAGTTGCAGGCCCGTGGCCATGCGGTGACGCTGATCGAGCGCTCGCGCCCGGCGGCGGAAACCTCTCATGGCAATGCCGGCGTGGTGGCGCGCAGCTCCCTGGTGCCGCTCAACAACCCGGGCTTGTGGCAGCAGCTGCCGACCTTGTTGAAAAACCGTGGTGGGGCCTTGCGCTACAACCCTGGCTTTCTGCTGCGCCACCCCTTGTGGGGCCTCGGCTTTTTGCGCAGCGCGCGACAGGCGGCATTTGAAGAAACTGTGCAGGCGCTGGACGGCCTGATCCGGTTGTCCACCACGCGCCACCGCCATTGGACCGAGGCAGCCGACGCTGCCGGCCTGTGGCGGGAACATGGCTGGTTGTACGCTTATCGGGAGGCGCTCGCCTGTGAGCGGACCGCCAGCACCCGTGCTGTGTGGTCGCGCTGGGGGGTGGAGCATGCTGTGCTGGATCAAAGTGAGTTGAGACAACTTGAGCCTGCTTTGGGCAGTGCCTTTGCGGCGGCGGTCTGGGTGAAGGATGCGTTGTCGGTCTCCAGTCCACAGCAGGTGGTACAGGCGTATGCGGACGCCTTTGTGCGCCAGGGGGGCACATTGCAGGTGGATGAGGTTCGCTCTCTGGCGCCGTCTCAGGGCGGCGGGTGGGCTGTGCGCTCAGCCCATGCCGGCGAACAGATGTTTGATCAGGTGGTCGTGGCATTGGGACCCTGGTCGCCTGAAACGCTGGCACAGCTGGACTTGAAGGTGCCCATGGCTTTTGAGCGCGGTTACCACATGCACTACGGCTGGGGCGGCGATGCGGCGTTGACCCGGCCGGTTTACGACACGGCCGCAGCGTGTGTGCTGTCACCCATGTCCGAAGGGGTGCGCCTCACAACCGGCGTGGAACTGACCGACCGCGACGCACCCGACAACC
>JBFHEQ010000186.1:0-6776 GCA_041584075.1 Hydrogenophaga sp. | reverse complement strand
TTGGGTAACGTGGATCCAGCACTCGGACGCATGAATGCGTCTGCATGCGGAGTTGCCCAGGCGAACGGCTGAACACCCGGTCACGGAGGTGGTGGCGGGCGGTACGCTTCCCAGTGGTTGTCCCGGCGTGGCTCAAACGCCTGCAGGGGGGCCACGTCAGCGCCCAGCCAACGGAGCCTTGCTCCGTGTCAGTGCGCCTATCGCCAGTTGCGTACCACGGGATTTTAGCCGAGGTGGCGTGCGGGTGTGCTGCCCGCCGGCCTGATCGGCGGCGCTCAGGAGCGAACGGGGGGGGCGTCTGCTGCGGGTACGTGAGGCTTGACCAAGGCTTCGGCATCAAGCACCGGTGCAGACTCGGACGCAGCTGCCGTGGACGCCTCAGGCTCTGCCGGGGCCACAACGGGAATGGGGCGATACACCGGGAAGCTTCGGGGCATGGGTTTGCCGAGGGCAACGCTCTGGATGCGCAGGTGTTCAGCGATCACTTTGTTGATGTAACTGCTGCCATCGGTGGTCACGGCGCCCACGTACAGCTTCAGGCCGCCCTCGATGGAGCCTCCCGCACGCTGGATGCATTCACGCAGGACCTGGGCACCGACGCGCAAGTTGGTGACGGGGTCAAAAGCCGCCAGCTTGCCGCCGAAGTCTTCGTATTTGTCGGTGTGCACCCGAGTGAGCACCTGCATCAGACCCTGAGCGCCGACGGGGCTCTGCGCAAAGGGGTTGAACCGCGACTCGATGGCCATGACGGCCAGAATGAGGGTGGGGTCCATGCGGGCTTTTTCACCCACTTCAAATGCCTCTGCCACCAGGACGCCCAGTGGTTCCGGGGCCACACGGTATTTGCGGCTCAACCAGTAGGCCACGTTGGCTTGTTGTTTGGGCAGGCTGCTGGTGTGCAGGGCCGTGACGCGTTCGATGGCTTCGGGATCGGGTTCGATTGCGCTTGCGGTTTCAATCGAGGGCACGTGCCGCTCCTGCAGCCAGGTGAGGGCTTGTTGTTCGATGCTTGCTCGCCAGTCTCCCCGGGTGCTGAGGGTCAGAGCGCCGACCACCAGCCCGAGGCCCACCAGAGCCAAACTGTTGTGCGTCAGGTCGATGAAGCCGCGGTAGGCGTCCCGGCCGACGGTTTTGAGCGGCGCGACTTTGACATTGTGTCGCTTATGGCCGTTGTCTGTTGCGGATGTGGTTGTCATGTGTCTCTCCTGCTTATCGAGGGTCTGAGGCGTTCGGGCGTGTCCAGGGGTAAGGGCACGTCGGCCAGACCTCTTGGGGCTGGCGCTCGAATCGATCTGCCTCAGGGTGGGACGATTCGGGTAAACCCGGATGGGTAAAGCCGGCGAATATTATGTGGTGTTTCATACCAAGTCAATGTTTAAGACTTGATTTTAAATAACAAGCAGATATATAAAAACGGCAAAAATACAGAGGGGCAGAAAATGACTAGCGCCCGGATCAGCCTCAGCGCGCGTTCAGCGAGGGGGTGCGCGGGCTGCGTTTGTGTGGATCAAGGGTCACCGTTTGTCGGGGATGGGCACGATCAAACAACCCATGGAACGTGATTGAAAAACGTCATCGCTTGCCTGAGGGAATGTGCTTGCCGGATGTGCATTGCCGGGGTACGCTTTGTCTCACCAGTTCCAGACTGGTGTTGGCTGGAGGCCCCGGGTGTCACGAATGTGGCCACCGAGGTGACCGGTCTTTATTGGAAGCAATCTCTTGCTTCCAGGTTGGTGAGACATCCATCTCTCGCCGCCAAAACCGACGGCAAGTGCAATTTGCCCGCCGTCAACCCCGGTGAGCCTGGCTCTCCGGGGTTTCTTGTTTTCTGGGCTTTGCACAAGCCGGGCCAAACAGCGGCGACAATATGAGCTTGGACCCGTTGCCTAGGCAGATTGGGGTCGTTTCCTCTCCTGAGCCCTGTTTTCATGTCGCTGTTTTCTTTGCGCAACCCTTTTTCCAACACCACTGCCCCGGAATCTGCTGTGAATCCGTCTGACCCGATCAACACTTCGTCCGCCGCCTCGCATCCTCTGGATGCATTGACGGGAGGTGCTTTTTCTGCGCCCACGTCGGGTGAACGGGCCTCTCGCCTGCGTGAGTGGCTGTCGACCGAGCCCTCGCAAGAACAGATGAGCGAGGTGTTCAAGGAGATGTCCCAACGCGACCGGGGTGCGGCCAAACCGCTCAAGGAGAAGCTGGATGAGCTCAAGCGGCAAAAAGGCCAGGAACTGATCGCGGCCGAATGGACGCTGAAAGCGGAGGGCCTGCTGTCCCAGTCCCGGCTGAACCTGGCGGACGCCATGGCCTGGCAGCGCGATGCCGCGCGTGCGGGTGCTCCCCTGTCGCGGGAACCCCTGGCCGGCTTGAAGCAGGCGCTGGCAGAGCGTGTGAAGGCGGTTGAAGATGTGCAGCACCAGGTGCAGGTCGAGCGGGAGTCGGCAGTCTTGATGGCGCAGCGCATCGAGGTCATGTCCACCAAACCCTGGCGAGACGCCCAGCACAACGCTGAAGGTTTGCGCGCAGACGTTGCGGCCTGGCAGAACCACGCAGCCAAACTGACCGAAGATCCCCAGTGGGCGAGCGTGGAACCCAAGTTCTCATCGATGCTGGACAGTTCGCGCAGTCAGTTGCAGCTGGTCTGGGATGCTTTTGAAGCAGCCTTGGCCCAGGCGATCGCCGCCGATGCCGATGCCAAGGCACCGCTGCCGGCCGTTCCGGTGTGGGCCGATGAGTTGCGTGTGGCCCGCGGTGAACCCGCCCTGGCGGCCGCCGAGAAGGCTGCGAGCGACAAACAGGCAACGCAGGAGCGCCGCGCCAAGGTGGCGGCCGAGCTGGAGCGCGCGCTGGGTGTGCTGGAGAAGGAATTGGCCGAAGGGCACGGGAAGGCCACGCCCAAGGCGGCATCCGATGTGCGTTCGGTGTTGAAGTCGCACGGTCGCCTGATTGGCGCCGAGCTGGAAGCCCGTGCCCATGCGGCCTTGTCACAGGCCGGCGACATGGAAGACTGGCAACGCTGGCGTGCGGACCAGCTGCGCGAGGAGCTGGTCAAGAAGGCTGAAGCATTGTTGCAGCCTCCCGAGGGGCAGCGGCTGGGTGGACGCAAGCTGCAGGAGTCACTGCGCCAGTTGCGGGACCAGTGGAAAACCACCGACCAGGGCGGCCCAGCCAACCACGGTTTGTGGAAACGCTTTGATGAAGCCTGTACCGAAGCGCACAAGGGCGTCGAAGTCTGGCTGACCCAGGTGCGCCAGCAGGCCGATGCTCACAAAGCCCAGCGCCTCGCCATCATCGATGAGCTCAAGCAATGGACCCAGGCTCACGAAGGCCACACCGAGTGGAAAACCCAGATCCGTGAACTCCATGTGTTTTCCGAGCGTTGGCGCTCGGCCGGCCATCTGAGCGAGAAGGCGTTTGCCGAATTGCAGCCATTGTGGAAAACCGCGATGTCGCAGGCCCATGCCGGACTCGAAAGTGCCCAGAAAGAGAGCATCGACCGGCGCCGTGCGCTGATCGACGAGGCGGTGGCTTTGGGTGCTGCCCCTCAGCTGCGCATCGATGCGGTCAAGGCATTGCAGCAGCGCTGGCAGGGCGAGGCTCATGCGGTTCCGCTGGAGCGCAAACAGGAGCAAAAACTGTGGGAGGCGTTCCGCCAGCCCATAGACGAGGCGTTCGCCCGCAAGAGCAGCGAAAGAGAGCGGGCCAATACCGCCCTCAATGCCCACGATCAGCGTGTGCTGGAGGCTTCACAGGCATTGGATGCCGCATCGGCTGCGGGAGATGCCCAGCAGATCAAGGCCGCCATGGATGGGCTGGACGCTGCATTGCGAGGGCAGGCCGAGGCACTCGCTGCAGAAGGCCATGCCAACAAGGCCGGCAGCGCTGCCGCAGGGGCGCCATCCGATGGTGCCGCTCCGGATGGCAGCGATGGTCAGGCATCGGCAGAAACGGTGCAGCCCAAGCCGGCGCCGGCGAAAAAGCTCGTGGCCATGCGAGGCGATGACCGTCCCGGGATGAAAAAGGCCGAGCCTGCCGGACGCGATGACCGGCGGGGTCCGGGCCGAGAGGGCCGTGGTGATGCTCGTGGCCCTGGTGCCGGTCGACCCGGACGTGGCGGCCCGGGTGATGCCCGTGCTTCTGGGCGTTTTGACCGTGGTGACCGGGGTCCGGCGACACCGCGCCTCGGCGATGCGGCCTTCAGGGCACAGCGTCAGGCGGTGGAACAAGCTGAGGCCACGCTGCGCAAGCTGGCTGCCCAGGCCCATGGTGAGGTGCTGGTGCAAGTGCTGAAGGCCTGGGAAGAGCGCGACCCCGCCCAGTTGCCTGCGGCCCAGGCCTTGGGCAGCCGGGTGAATGCCTCGACGCGCTCGCAGTGGAGCCAGCAATTGTCGGCGGCGCCGGCCGCGGTGCCGGCCGAGGCTTTGTTGCGTCTGGAGATGGCGGCGGAGGTTCCTACGCCAGCAGATCATCTGAGTGAGCGGCGCATGTTGCAACTGCAGTTGCTCACCCGCCGCCATGCTGCCGCACCTGCCGAGACCTGGACCGAAGACGTGGGTCAGATGCTGGCCGCTCCGTTTGACGCCGCTGCTGCACGCCGTTTGCAGGCGGCTTTGAAGGTTTTGCTGAAGCGCTGATGTCCGTCGCGCTGCTTTGCCCCGTGTATCGGTGGGGCAGGGTGGCGGGGGTCCCTGCGGTGGTGCTGGACCTTTCGCATGGGCACACACAGGCTTTGGGCGCCCCCGGCGCTCTCAGCCGCCGGGTTTGAAAAATCCGTCGTACAGAACGAGGAGCGCGGGGAATTCCTGCGCGAATCGGGCCCGGTTGACGAAATACGCTTCGCAGCTCACGGCGAAGAACTCGCCGGGGTGGGTGCCACCATAGGCGTCCAGCCAGGGGCGCTCTGCTCCAAATCGTTCCGCCATGGAGAGGGCCTCGCAAAAATCCTGGTAGGCCTCGGTCATGGTGTTGCGCCAATGCTGGCGCGCGGCCTCACCGCTGAGATGGCCCAGGCATCCGTGTGACCAGTCAGGGGCGCCGTCGGCGGCCTGGCCCACGCGGGTGCCCCACATGTCCATTTTGTGGATGAATTCATGGATCACGACGTTGCTGCCGTCGGCCGCTGCCGCTGGTGCGCGCTGAACTTCGGCCCAGCTCAACATGACCGGACCGCCCTGCATGGCTTCACCCGCCAGTGCTTCACGGTACCGGTGTACGACGCCACTCGCGTCGGTGATTTCACGTTGAGCGACGGCCGCACCGGGTTGCACCACCACGCCCACTGAGTCGCTGTACCAGTCCAGGGCGTTCAAGCGGTCAGATGTCGCCTTGGTCCGACCAGGGCCGGGTATGTGCAGCAGCGGCAGGCAGGCTTGTGCGGCGATGGCAACGGCCATGGCGTCGGTGATCTTCAGGCCATGGGCGCCATGGAATTCCTTCTCCAGCAAAAAATGGGCGACCAATTGGCGCAGCGTCTTCTTCTCGGCATCGGTCAGTGCCTGGAGAAAGGGGTGGGCCTCCAGCGTCGCCAGCCACAAGTGCTCGGGGATGGTTGCAACCTGGCGCCAGCGGCGCGGCAACCAGGCTTGAAACCAGTCAGGCAGCCGGATGCGCATACAAGGGATGGCGCTGCAGGCCTTGCCGGGTGAGCCGCAAGAAATCACCGCGCGGTGGTCTGGCGTCGGCATGCCAGTCGCTGAGCACGATGCGCTCGCAGCCGCGCCCGAGCGCGTATTTGCCTGCGCGGTGGGTATGTCCGTGGATCAAGGTGTTGGCCTGGGTCGCCTCCAGCCAGGCAAGTGCCGCTTCACCATCCACATCGGCCCATGCCTCAGGGTCGTGGCCCTGGGCCTGTTTGTGGGCCTCGCTGCGCTCGCGCAGATCCCGGGTGATCTGCAGGCGCTCTGCCAGGGGTCTGGCCAGGAACTGCGCTTGCCATTCGGGGGATCGCACCATGGCGCGGAACCGCAAGTAGTCGGTGTCGGCGAGGCACAGGGCGTCACCGTGGCTGAGCAGGTAGCGTTGGCCATGGAAGTCGAGCACGGTGGGGTCGCTCAGCAGGGACAACCCTGCCGAGCTGGCCGCGAGCTGGCCCAGCAGGAAATCGCGGTTGCCATGCATGAAGTAGACCGGGCGCTGGATGCTGCAGCGCGCGAGCAGCTCGAAGCAGCTGCGCCAGAAATCGCTGTCGCCCAGCCCTGCGTCCGCCTGGAGCAGGTCGTCCCCTGCCCAGACTTCCAGAAAATCGCCCAGGATGAAGAGGGCGTCCGGCTGTTCGTGCGCAGGGCGCTCCATGAATGCCTGCCACCGGCGAAACGTGGCCGGCTCCGAGGCCTGCAGGTGCAGGTCTGAAATGAAATCGACCGCTTGCCAGTGCGCGGGCGCGCGCAGTGGAGTCAAGCGGTCGAGCGGGGTCAAGGACATGGGGCCGGGCCGTGGGCTGCGACCCCATTGGCGGATTTAGACGACCACAGCCTTTTCGATCACAACGTCTTCTTTCGGCACGTCGTCGTGGAAGCCCTTGCGGCCCGTCGGCAGACCTTCGATCTTCTTCACGATCTCCGAGCCCGACACGACCTTGCCGAACACGGTGTAGCCCCAGCCTTGGGCACTGGGTGCCGTGTGGTTGAGGAAGCCGTTGTTGGCGACGTTGATGAAGAACTGCGCGGTCGCCGAGTGGGGGTCGTTGGTGCGAGCCATGGCGATGGTGTAGAGCTCGTTCTTGAGGCCGTTGTTGGCTTCGTTCTGGATCGGCGCGTCCGTGGGTTTCTGGGTCATGC
>JBFHEQ010000185.1:0-6787 GCA_041584075.1 Hydrogenophaga sp. | reverse complement strand
GTGGCGCCCACGGTGGCGTGGAAGATCGGCGAGAATAGCGCCGATCCGCTGGCCAACTACCTGGCCGACATCTACACCCTGTCGACCTCGCTGGCGGGTCTGCCCGGCATGAGCGTGCCGGCGGGTTTCGGCTCGGGCCAGATGCCGGTGGGCCTGCAGCTGGTGGGCAACTACTTCAAGGAAGGCGAGTTGCTGCACGCGGCCCACGCTTTCCAGCAAGCCACCGATTGGCACACGCGCACACCTCAGCTGTGAATACCCCTGCGCCGCCTTTGGCGTCACCCCCAAGGGGGCGGCACGCAGTGGGCCGGGAGACCCGGACCCACCGTGCCCTGGGCTGGTCCTGGCCTCGGTGACGATTGCACGCAAACGAAATGCTTTTGACATGAACCAAAAATCCACACAAAACAAGTCGCTGCTGGTGCAGGGCTACGAGGTCGTGATCGGTTTCGAGACCCACGCCCAGCTCGCCACGCAATCCAAAATTTTCAGCCGGGCGCCCACCGCGTTCGGTGCCGAGCCCAACACCCAGGCGTGCGCAGTGGACCTGGCTTTGCCGGGCACGCTGCCGGTGATGAACCGCGAGGCCGTGGCCCATGCGATCCGCCTGGGGCTGGCGCTGGGTTCGCACATTGCCGAAGAGAGCGTGTTCGCGCGCAAAAACTACTTCTACCCCGACCTGCCCAAGGGTTACCAGATCAGCCAGTTCGAGATCCCGGTGGTGCAGGGCGGCGAGGTGTCGTTTCTGCTGGGTGAGGAGAAAAAAACGGTGAAGCTGGTGCGCGCGCACCTGGAAGAAGACGCGGGCAAGTCGCTGCACGAGGATTTCATCGGTCAGTCGGGCATCGACCTCAACCGTGCCGGTACGCCGCTGCTGGAGATTGTGACCGAGCCCGACATGCGCAGCACTGCCGAGGCGGTGGCCTATGCCAAAGAGCTGCACAAAATCGTGACCTGGATCGGTGTGTGTGACGGCAACATGCAGGAAGGCAGTTTCCGCTGCGATGCCAACGTGTCGGTGCGCAAACCCGGCGCGCCCTTGGGCACGCGGCGCGAGATCAAGAACCTGAACAGTTTCAAGTTCATGCAGCAGGCCATCGATTACGAGATCCGCTGGCAGATCGAGCAGATCGAAGATGGCTACGAGATCCAGCAGGCCACGGTGCTGTTCAACCCAGACACCGGTGAAACCCGCGCCATGCGCACCAAGGAAGACGCGGCCGATTACCGCTATTTCCCCGACCCCGATCTGCCGCCGCTGGTGGTCTCGCGCGAATGGGTGGAGCAGGTGCGTGCAGGCATGCCCGAGTTGCCGCGCCAGATGGCCTTGCGCTTTGTTGAGACCTACGGCCTGCCCGAGTACGACGCCACCACGCTGACGCAGAGCCCGGCCATGGCGGCCTACTTCGAAACCGCGGCCAAGGCCAGTGGCCAGGCCAAAATGGCCAGCAACTGGGTCATGGGCGAGGTGTCGCGGCGCCTGAACGCCGAAGAAAAGAACATCAGCGAGGTGCCTGTGAGCGCCGAGGTGTTGTCGGCGCTGCTCAAGCGCATTGCTGACGGCACAGTGTCCAACAATGCAGCCAAGCAGGTGATGGACGCTTTGTGGACGGGTGAGGGTGCCGGCGTGGACGCGGTGATCGAGGCCAAGGGCCTCAAGCAGATGAACGACAGCGGTGCGGTCGAAGCCATCATCGACGGGGTGCTGGCTGCCAACGCCGAGATGGTGGAACAGTTCAAGTCGGGCAAAGAAAAGGCTTTCAACGCGCTCGTGGGTCTGTGCATGAAAGCCAGTAAGGGCAAGGCCAATCCGCAGCAGGTCAACGACCTGCTGAAGCAGAAGCTTCAATAAAAGTAACGCGGTATCAAGCTCGGATCAACGCCGGAGCGCGTGCCTCAAACCCAGCGAACGCCGTGGAACCGGCTTCGCCGGGCCTGGGGCCTGTTTACCCCATTTTTGCAAGTGCGAACGGGGCGAAAACAGCGCCAATCTAGGCGCGCGACAACGGCCAGACCGGGTGTCTGGCTTAGGAGTGCAACAACGAATGGCGTTGTTTTCACCCCGTTCCCTTCGGGTTGTGGCCCAGAAGACCATGTGCGGCGTTGCGAAGCCTTGTCGGGGCGAACCCCGACAGCGTTCCGCGCCTTGCTCATGGCCTTTTAGATCCGCAACGCATCTTGGAAAAATGGAGTAAACAGGCCCCAACGTTGTCCCCCCTCCGGGGGGAAGCCGCGTCAGCGGCGCAGGGGGGAGCCTACTGTCCCCAGAGCTGACGCAGCTTGGCCAGCTCTTCGTCGAAGCGTGCGGTGACGCGCTTCTTTTCCAGGGCCTGATCCGAGAGGAAACGCTGCTGCACCAGCAACTGGTCGGCGTTGTCTTCGAATTTGCGGCGCAACCAGGCGGGGGCCTTGTTGATGTCGTTCTGGTAGAACTCCAGCTCCAGCTCGATCTCGCGCCGCTGCGCCACCAGCGCCTTGCTGCGTTTGTCCACAGCATCGATGACTTCGTCGATCTGGTTCAGTGCGTCGCTGCGCTCCTTGTCGTGCACACCCTTGTTGGGGTATCGGATCAGCAGCGCGCGCTCGCGCCGCTTTTCCTCTGCGATGCGCGATTTCTCTGCGTATTCGATGCGCCGTTGTTCGGCGATCCTGGCGCGCTCTTCTGCCGTGTAGCTCGGCGGCACAATGCGGCGCACGATACCGCTGCTGTTGAGCTCCTGTTGTTCGCGATCCAGACATTCGGCGATGGGGCGGTCCGAAGTGAGGCGGCGTCCCCGCGCGTCTACGCAGCTGTAGATACCGCCCTTGTTGTCTTGTGCGATGCCCGCTTCCATGGTTCCCATCAGGCACACGAAGCCCAGCGCAGTGGCCCGGAAAACCCAGGCAGGGGGGGGTGGAAAGTGGGCAATGGGCACGCAGTGGTTCCTCAGGTGACGCCGTAGCGGTCTCGGTAAGCCATGACGCGCGGACGATAAGCGGCTAACCCGTCGTCCGCGCTGTTCGACAGATAGTGCAGCAAATCGTCGAGTCTCGCAATCGAACAAACCTGCAATCCCAGCGCCTTTTGAACGTATTGAACCGCGCTGTGAGGGACGTCGTGCGTCTGGCCGTCGGGGCCCACCTCGGTGGCTTTTTCCTGCCGGTCGAGGGCGATGGCCACGGCGTGGGGCGTGGCGCCGGCGGCCTGAATGAGCTGGATGGACTCGCGCACGGCGGTGCCTGCCGACATGACATCGTCGACGATGAGCACCCGGCCTTTGAGCGGTGCGCCGACCAGGCTGCCACCTTCGCCGTGGTCTTTGGCTTCCTTGCGGTTGTACGCAAACGGCACGTTGCGGCCCTGGCGGGCGAGCTCGATCACCACGGCTGCGCCCAGCGGAATGCCTTTGTAGGCGGGCCCGAACACCATGTCGAATTCGATACCGCTGCGGATCACGGCTTGTGCATAGAATTGTGCAAGGCGCCCGAGTTTGGCGCCGTCGTCGAACAGGCCTGCGTTGAAAAAGTAGGGCGACAGGCGCCCGGCCTTGGTTTTGAATTCACCCAGGCGCAGCACGCCCGAAGCCACGCAGAACTGCACGAACTCTTGCGCCAGCGCGCCATCATTTTCTGCGCCGGCTGCCGCCGGGCCCGAATCCAACACCATGGGGAAATCCTTGTTCAAACTCACCAGCCTCAACCTCAACGGTATCCGCTCCGCCACCACGAAGGGGCTGGAGCCTTGGTTGAGCGCGCACCAGCCCGATTGTATTTGTGTGCAGGAGGTCAAGGCGCAGGCGACGGATGTCAGCGGTCGTTTTGAGACCTTGGCTGGCTTGCCCGGGTATTTCCACTTTGCCGAGAAGAAGGGCTACTCGGGCGTCGGGGTGTATTCGCGCCACGAACCCAGCGATGTGGTCGCGGGATTTGATGGTGGTGAATTTGACGCCGAGGGGCGCTTTGTCGAGCTGCGCTTTGACACGCCCCAACGCAAGTTTTCGCTGATCAGCGCTTATTTTCCCAGCGGTTCGTCCGGAGAGGAGCGGCAGGCGGCCAAGTTCCGTTTCCTGGACCTGATGTACCCCCATCTGCAGGCGATGAAGGGCGAGCGGGAATTCATCCTGTGTGGTGACATCAACATCGCGCACCAGAATATCGACTTGAAGAACTGGCGCAGCAACCAGAAAAACAGCGGTTTCACACCCGAGGAGCGTGCATGGATGACCCGTTTCCTGGACGAAGGTGGCATGGTCGATGTTTACCGCCGGCTCCATCCCGAGACCACAGAAACGGCTTACACCTGGTGGAGCAACCGCGGCCAGGCGTATGCCAACAACGTGGGATGGCGGCTGGACTACCACCTGGCCACACCGGGTGTCGCTGCCCTTGCCAGGGCTGCGTCGGTGTTCAAAGACCAGAAGTTCAGCGACCACGCTCCGCTGACCATCGAGTACGACCTGTGCCTTTAGGCCTGATGTGCCCTTGGCCCCGTGCTCGATGATCGCCCGACCGTGATGGGTGGTGCCTGATGGACGACCAGCCAGGCGCTGATCATCGCGGGCAAGAGCCCAGGACCGGCCTTTTTGCGCATCTCCGCGTCGGGCGCATCCGCATGGGCGCTCGGTCGCCGCAAGGACGCTTGGCGGCCTGGCTGGTGCTGATCGGCCTGTGCTGGGCCGGCTTTCAGCTCTGGATCGCATCTCCGCTGCCGGAAATGCTGGGCGTGGCGGTTTTTAACCAGGCCCGCATCCGGTCCTTGCACCTGGCATTTGCGGTGACGCTCGCTTTCCTGGCTTACCCGGCGTTCCGGCGTTCACCGACGGATCGCGTGCCCATGGCGGACCGGGTGCTGGCCATGCTGGCGGGGTTGAGTGCCGGTTATCTCGCGGTTTTCTACGACTCGGTCAGTGCCCACACCGGCAACCCCACCCTGGTGGAGGTCGGCATGGCCTGCATCGGCGTGGTTCTTTTGCTGGAGGCCACGCGCCGGGTATTGGGCACGCCCATGGTGTTGCTGGCCCTGCTGTTGCTCAACTACATCCTGCTGGGCGAGCACATGCCCGACATGATCGCCCACCAGAGCGCTTCGGTGAGCAAGACCATGAACCACCTCTGGCTCACCACCGAAGGGGTGTTTGGGGTGGCGCTGGGGGTGTCGGCCGACCTGATATTTTTGTTTGTGCTGTTTGGCGGCCTGCTGGAGACGGCGGGTGCGGGCAGCTATTTCATCCGCAGCGCGGTGGCCTTGCTGGGGCATTTCCGCGGTGGACCGGCCAAGGCGGCGGTGGTGGCGTCGGCGGCCACAGGCATGATTTCCGGCTCGTCCATCACCAATGTGGTGACCACCGGGCCGTTGACGATTCCCCTGATCAAGCGGGTGGGCTACCCGGCCGAAAAAGCGGCGGCAATCGAGGTGGCCGCTTCGGTCAATGGGCAGGTCATGCCGCCGGTCATGGGGGCGGCCGCGTTCCTGATGGTGGAGTACGTGGGCGTGCCCTACATCGATGTGCTGAAGCATGCGCTGATCTCGGCCATGGTGTCCTACCTGGGGTTGCTCTACATCGTGCACCTGGAAGCGGTCAAAGCCGATCTGCGCGGGCTCCCGCGACCCCGGGTGACTGGATGGCAACGCAAGCTCGGCCAGTTTTCCATCGGTTTCGTGGGCGTGCTGTCGGTGGTGGCGCTGGTGTCCATCGTGGGAGCGGTGGTGCACATGGCGATGCCCCAGCAGTCCTTTGGGGTGATGGCGGGGGTGCTGCTGCTGGCCTATGTGGTGTTGTTGTGGCTGAGCGCACCGCACGTGGCCGCTGTGGCATCGGCCGATGTGCCGATCACGAGCATGCCCGAGCTGGGCTCCACCTTGCGCTCGGGCATGCACTACCTGTTGCCCGTGGGTGCACTGGTGTGGAACCTGGTGATCGAGCAGATCGCGCCCACCCGCGCGGCTTTCTGGGCCACGGCGTTCCTGGCCTTCATCGTGGTCACCCAGCGGCCGTTGCTGGTCTGGTTTCGTGGCGCGGGCTCGTTCAGGCATGCCGCCTGGCAAGGCGCGCAAGATCTGCTGGAAGGCCTGGCCTCAGGAGCCCGCAACATGGTCACCGTGGCGATTGCGACGGCGACCGCCGGCATCCTGGTGGGCACGCTGACCCTGACCGGCGTGGGCCTGGTCATGACCGACCTGGTCACGGCGCTGTCGGGTGGCAACATCATCGTGATGCTGGCGCTGGTCGCCATGATCTGTCTGGTCCTGGGAACGGGCCTGCCCACCACCGCCAGCTACATCGTGGTGTCCACGCTGATGGCGCCGGTGATCGTGTCGATCGGTGCACAGAACGGCTTGCTGGTGCCGTTGATCGCCGCACACCTGTTTGTGTTCTATTTTGGCCTGATGGCCGACATCACGCCGCCGGTGGGCCTGGCCTCCTATGCCGCGGCGAGCATCGCGGTGGCCAACCCGATCCGCACCGGATGGGTGGCCGTGCGGTATTCGATGCGCATGGCGCTGTTGCCGTTCATGTTTGTGCTCAACCCGCAGCTGTTGCTCATTGGTGTGCATGGCGTGGCCCATACCTTGTTGACACTGGCCAGCGCCACCCTGGCCGGCTTCGCGTTCATCTCGGTGAACCAGGCCTGGCTGCTGGTGCGCAGCACCACATCGGAGCGGTTGGTGTTGCTGGTGGCGGTGTTCATGTTGTTCCATCCCGGCCTGTTCATGGATCCGCTGGTGGCCCCTTACCGGCAGCTGCAAGGGGATGCCGCCGAGGCGGCACTGGTGGCCGCGCCCAAGGGTGCGCAGATGCGGGTGTTT
>JBFHEQ010000184.1:0-6800 GCA_041584075.1 Hydrogenophaga sp. | reverse complement strand
GAAGAACGGTTCTCAAAAGCCTTCAACCGCAGCCCTCTGGGCATGACCATCACGCAGCTGTCCAACGGTCGCATTCTGGAGGCGAACGCCGCAAACGAGGCGGTGCTGGGGTACAGGCCTGCGGACTGCGTCGGTTCCACGGTCGCCGAAACACCGATCTGGCTCAGCGACCAAGACCGAAAGCACTTCACCAAAACCCTGCTCACTGAGGGGAACCTTGGCGGCTATGACACGCGCCTACGTCACCGAACGGGCAAGGCTATCGATGTTCGCATCTGGTCCGAACTGATCGAAATCGAGGGGGAACCCTCGGCGCTGTCCTTCATGACGAACGTGACCGAAGAAAAGCGCCGCGAAGCTATTCTTATCGATTTGGCGACGGGCGTCTCCGGGCAGACCGGCCTTCCGTTTTTCCAATCGCTGGTCAAGCACATGGCCCTCGCCTTTGATGCAGACCTTGTGGTTGTGGGAGAAATGCCTGCCCCCGGCTCGGTCAAGACCGTTGCTGTTCAGTTTGAAGGCCAACCCGTTTCGAATATTGTCTACCAAGTCGAAGGAAATCCTTGCGGACACGCAGTGGCCCACGAAGGCGAATGCTTTTACGCCGACAAGCTCGCCGAACTGTACCCTACCGATCGCTTTCCAATCGGCGGGGGTTACGACACCTATTTAGGCATTGCCCTGCACGATGCCGACGGGCAACCAATCGGTATCCTCATGGCGCTGTGGGTGAGGCCCAAAGCCAACACCAATGAACTGCAGGCCCTGATGCGCATTTTCGCCAGCCGCTGCAACTCCGAACTTGTGCGTCTGCTGCGAGACCGCGAAATCCAGAAACTGGGCGAAACCCTGGAGCTGCGGGTGGCGGAGCGCACAGCGCAGCTGGAATACCTCAATCGCGAGCTGGACAGCTTTTCATACACGGTTTCTCACGACCTGAAGTCACCGCTGCGCTCCATCGATGGCTTCATGCACCTGCTGCAAGAGCAGATGACAGAGCGGATTCATGCCGAGGACCTGGCCATCATGGGGCGCATCAATGGCGCGGTATCCCGCATGAGCCATTTGATCAACGACCTGCTGGCGCTCGCCCGCGTCAGCCAGAACACCCTGCACCGCCAAGTGACCGACCTCAGCCGACTGGCGCTGGATGTGCTCAACATCGAACAGCAAAGGGACCCCAAAAGACAGGTCACCATCCTGGTGGGGCCCGGTCTCCTGGCCCATTGCGACCCCCATTTGTGCCGCATCGTCCTTGAAAACCTTCTGGGCAACGCCTGGAAATACAGCCGGCACCAGGCTCAACCGCAGATCGAATTCGGCCAACTGGCCCAGCCCGAAGGCGGGCAGCCTGTTTTTTACGTGCGGGACAACGGTGCAGGCTTTGAGATGTCGCGCTCAGACCGCCTCTTCAAGGCGTTCAACCGCCTGCACTCGGCCAACGAGTTCGAAGGGTCTGGCGTGGGACTGGCGACGGTTCGGCGCATCATTGAGCGCCATGGTGGACACATCAGGGGCGAAGGCAAAGTGGGCCAGGGATCGACCTTCCAGTTTGGCTTCGGCCGCGCGGTAGAGTGAGCTCGGCGCCATAGCCTGAAGGCGGGCCGTTGCAACGCCCCCTTCAACCTCAGTGCGCAAGCCCGCTGATCAGCGTCACCAGCGCGATGCCTGCCAGCAGCCAGCTCACCTGAGCCACCGTTTCGCGCAAGCTCAGCCGTTTTTGCAGCTGGGGGATCAGATCGGCCAGGGCCACGTAAACGAAGCTGCTCGAAGCGGCCACCAGGAAATACGGGATGAAATCCTCCAGCGAGGACAGCAGGAAATAGCCGGCCAGGCCACCCACTGCGGTGACGGTGCCGGCCAGCGACACCTTGACCACCGCTGCGCGCTGGGTTCCAGAGGTCTGGCGCAACACCACCAGATCGCCAATGTGGTGAGGCACTTCATGGGCCAGGACGGCCAAAGAGGTGACGACGCCCAGGCGCATGTCCGCCAGAAAAGCCGAAGCGATCAGCACCCCGTCGCCAAAGGCGTGGACGCTGTCTCCCGCCAGTACCGCCCAGCCGCCGCCTTTGGGTCCGTGATCATGGCCATGATGATGATGGTGGTGGTGATCCTCGTGAGCATGGCCGTGCCCGGCTTGTTCGCCCCCCGCTCCCGACAACGGGGGATGGTGGTGCTCATGCCCGTGGTGCCACAACTCGGCCTTGTCGAGCAAAAAGAAAAATACCAGGCCCCCTAGCAGCATGGCAAACAGCTCGTGTGCGCTCGCCTGGCTTTCGAAGGCCTCGGGCAACAGGTGCATGAACGCAGTCGCCATCAGGGCGCCCGCAGCCAGGCTGAGCATGTGCGGGGTGAAGCGCCCCAGCATGGCAAGGCCCAGAGCCGCCGCCAGCCATACGCTCCCCACACCTGCAGCAATGGTTCCAATGAGGATGGCGAACAGGGTCATGTCAAAAAGAGAAGGTTTTTCCGCGCGCCCACATGGGCACCCGGCATTTTCGCCCATTCTCGAACACGCAAGAAAAAGGGCCGCTCGCGCGGCCCTTCATGCTCTAAATGCGCCGAAATTGATCAGCCCACGCCGTTGGCCTTGAACCAGGCCGCGGCACGTTTCCAGCCGTCTTCCGCCGCTTCCTTGCGGTAGCTGGGCCGATAGTCGGCGTGGAAGGCATGCGGGGCCTCGGGATAGACCACGAAGGTCGAAGCCTTGGCCGCCGCGCTGCCTGCGGCCAGTGCCGCCTTCATCTGCTCCACCGTGTCCAGGGGAATCCCGGTGTCCGCCCCACCATAGAGCCCCAGCACAGGGCCGCTCAGCTGCCCCGCGATCTCCACGGGGTGTTTGGGGTTGAGGTCCGAGGCCTGCCCGACGAGGCGGCCATACCAGGCCACGCCTGCCTTCACGGCCGGGTTGTGTGCGGCGTAAAGCCACACCTGGCGCCCGCCCCAGCAGAACCCTGTCACACCCAGCTTGCTGGTGTCCCCGCCATTGGCTGCGGCCCATTTCACCGTGGCGTCCAGATCGCCCATCACCTGCGCATCAGGCACCTTGGAAATGACCTCGGCGATGAGCTTGGCCATCTCGCCATAACCCTGCGCATCGCCCTGACGAACGAACAACTCGGGCGCAATGGCCATGTACCCTGCCTGCGCGAAGCGACGGGCCACATCCGCGATGTGTTCGTGAACACCGAAAATCTCCGACAGCACCAGCACCACGGGCAAGCCGGTCTTGCCCGCCGGGGCCGCCCGGTATGCCGGCATCTTGAAACCGTTGACATCGATCATCACCTCGCCAGCGGTCAAACCGTCGGTGGGCGTCTTGATGGCGGTCTGGGCCATGATGGGCAAGGCAGCAGCAGCGTAGCCCACACCGATCGCGGCCTTCAGGGCGGTGCGACGGGAGGGGGCGGAAAGCTCGCGGGCATCCAGCAAGGCCTGGCCATCCTGAATCAGGTCGTTAGGGGTCATGAAAGGCTCCAGTTCGAGAGTTGAATCGCAGCAAAATGGCTGAAACGGTGAACACCGTCGCGCGAGTGTAGCCA
Source organism: Hydrogenophaga sp. (assembly GCA_041584075.1). Taxonomy (GTDB): domain Bacteria; phylum Pseudomonadota; class Gammaproteobacteria; order Burkholderiales; family Burkholderiaceae_C; genus Hydrogenophaga. The sequence continues at coordinate 3,255 of JBFHEQ010000184.1, read as the reverse complement.
GATCGAACTACTGGCGCAGCGCTTACCGGTGGTTGCAAACCTCGGATTGCGGGTTATTCATGATGGCTCCACAATTGTTTTACAGCGGCTGCAAACTGTTCCCGGCCTGTCCTTCAAGCTGCGTCAGGTTCGCCAGCCCAACAAGAACCACAATGAGGGGGAATTCGGCAAGGTGCACACCCCTCCACTCGAGGAGATGAGCATGGTGCGATGGGGACCCTTGGCGCAGTTTCTGGGCCAACAAGGCCAAACCTGGGGCATCAGCTTCTTGGTGGTCACCGATGCAGGCGCACCCGCGCCGCAGGCCCAGTTTCCCGCCGCGGCCACGGCCCAGCCACCGGTGGCCGCTCCCGTGCCAGGCCTTCCGATGACGGCCTGGCGTTTCGATGTGGCTTTTCCCCAAGCCTCCTGCCACGGAGAGCAAACCTACCGCGTCGATGGTGTGCCACACACGGTGCACATCCCACCCTCTGGATCGGCGCCATCCATGGGCTACGTTTCCTGCAACGGCTTCTCCGATCCGCGCGACCGCAAGCAGCTGAAGCAACCCCATGCGCTCTGGAGCCGCCTGCAACGCCTGCACGACCAGACCGACCGCGTGGACACCACCCGCTACGGTCCCCTGCACCTGCTGCTGATGGGTGGCGACCAGATTTACAGCGACGACATGTGGACCGCTGTACCCGCCCTGCGGGAATGGTGCGACCTGCCTTGGTCCCAGCGGATCACCGCGCCGTTCACGCCTGCGCTGCGAAGCGCCCTGGAAACCCATTTTTCCCGCCTCTACCTGGATCATTTTGGTGCGCCCGAAATGGCGGCCCTGCTGGCCCAGGTGCCCAGCGTGATGATGTGGGACGACCACGACATCCTCGATGGTTGGGGCTCGCACCCCCATGACCTCCACAACAGCCCGGTCTTTCAGGGCATCTTTGCCGTCGCCAAGGCGGCGTTCGAGCTCTTCCAGCGCCAGATGATGGGTGCACACACGCCCGCCACCCTGCCCGACCAGGACCACCACAACAGCGGCTACCGCATGGGGTCCATGGGTTTGCTGGTGCTGGACATGCGCAGCGAGCGCCGACCCCGCAGCGGCGATACCGACGCGACGGGAGGCCTGCTGCAAGCCGAACAGGTGCTCAGCGAAAGAAGCTGGCGCTCGGTCTACCAGTGGCTGGACACCCAGGCGGCGGCCCCCGGCATGACCCACCTCTTTGTGATGAGCAGCATTCCGGTGGTGCACCCCAGCTTCGAGTTGCTGGAGAAGCTGCTGGGCGTGCTCCCGGGCCAGCAGGAGCTCGAAGACGATTTGCGCGACCATTGGACCAGCCCGCCCCACAAAGCCGAGCGCCTGCGCCTGATTCATCGCCTGCTCAAGGCCAGCGAAGCCGGCACCCGGGTCACCCTGCTCTCAGGCGATGTGCACGTGGCGGCGGTCGGTGTGATCGAATCGGACCGCTCCGAGGTGAAGGAAAACGCGCGGGTGGTGAACCAGCTCACCTCCAGCGGCGTGGTGCATCCGCCGCCACCAGGCGTGGCCCTGTACTTTCTCGAGCAGGCTTGCCAGCAGGTCGAAACCATCGACCGTGGCATCACCGGCGCCATGTACGAGTTCCCGACCACGCGCCACCGCATGATCGGTTGCCGCAATTTCATGACCATCCAGCCAGACACCCCCGGCAAGGGCGACCGGATCTGGGTCAACTGGTGGGCCGAGGGCGAACCCCACCCTTACACAAAAGTGATTCACCCGGTCACCTGAGCCTCGGGGCGCCGCTGGCGGACGGACTTCAAAGAATCAGTGCGCCTGGTCCCAGTTGGGGCCCATGCCCACCTCGGCCAGAAGGGGCACCTTCAGGGATGCCACCCCGGCCATCAGGCGCGGCACCTCGGTCTTGACCCAGTCCACTTCCGCATCGGGCACCTCGAACACCAGTTCGTCGTGCACCTGCATGATCATCTTGGTGGCCCTCTGCTGCTCGTCCAGCGCCTTCTGCACCGCGACCATGCTCAGCTTGATCAGATCGGCTGCCGTGCCCTGCATGGGCGCGTTGATGGCCGCCCGCTCCAGCCCGGCCAGTGAAGCGCCTTTGGCGTTCTGGATGCCGGCGAGTTGCAGGCGCCGGCCAAACACGGTCTCCACATAGCCCTTTTCCTTGGCCATGGCCCGGGTTTCATCCATGTATCGCTTGACGCCGGCGAAACGCTCGAAATAACGCTGGATGTAGTTTTTGGCGGCGGTGTTGTCGATGCCCAGTGACCTGGCCAGGCCATAGGCGCCCATGCCGTAAATGAGACCAAAATTGATCACCTTGGCCGAACGGCGCTGGTCGGCGCTGACCTGGGCCAACTCCACACCAAACACCTCGGCCGCGGTGGCTTTGTGCACATCTTCACCGGCCGTAAATGCCCGCAGCAGGGCCTCATCGCCACTGATGTGCGCCATGATCCGCAACTCGATCTGCGAGTAGTCGGCACTGACGATCAGGCTGCCGGCGGGCGCCACAAAGGCTTCGCGCACACGCCGGCCTTCGGGCGTGCGGATGGGGATGTTCTGCAGGTTGGGGTCGTTGCTGGAGAGCCGCCCGGTGACCGCCACCGCCTGCGCGTAGTGGGTGTGCACGCGCCCGGTGCGGGGCAGCGCGAGCTGGGCCAGCTTGTCGGTGTAGGTGCCTTTGAGCTTGGAGAGACCGCGGTGCTCCAGCAGCTTGGCCGGCAAGGGGTAGTCTTCGGCCAGTTTTTCCAGTACCTCTTCGTCGGTGCTGCGGGCGCCGGTGGCGGTCTTCTTGATCACCGGCATGCCCAGCTTGTCGAAGAAGATCTCGCCCAGCTGCTTGGGCGATCCCAGGTTGAACGGCTGGCCAGCGATCTCGTAAGCTTCCTGCTCCAGCGCATGGATGCGCTGCCCGATCTCATGGCTTTGTTTGGCCAGCGTGGGTGCATCGATCAGCACGCCATTGCGCTCGATCCGGTACAGGGTCTCGCTGCTGGCGATCTCCAGCTCGTAAATGAAACGCAGTTTTTCATCGGCTTCCAGCTGGGGCCACAGGACCCGGTGCACATCCAGCGTCTGGTCGCTGTCTTCACAGGAATATTCCGCCGCCTTGGACACGTCGACCTGAGCAAACGGGATCTGGTGGGCGCCCTTGCCACACAGGCTTTCGTAGCTGATGCCGCTGCGGCCCAGGTGGCGCTCGGCCAGACTGGCCAGGCCATGGGGCTTGTGCACTTCCAGCACATAACTCTGCAGCATGGTGT
>JBFHEQ010000183.1:0-6837 GCA_041584075.1 Hydrogenophaga sp. | reverse complement strand
GACGGGTGCGCATTTTTTCACCACCAGCACGGCAGAACGCGATGACGTTCAGCGCAACGCTTCCAGCTTTCAATATGAAGGCATCGCCTTTTACACCAGCGCGACACAAGCGCCTGGCCTGAAACCGGTCTACCGGTTTTTCGGCGTGGATACAGGGGTTCATTTCTACACGATCAGCGAGGACGAAAAGGCCCACATCGAAACCCATTTGCCTCGGCTTCACTACGAAGGCATCGCGTACTACGCCAGCCAGGTTGGCGCATCGGACGTCAGTTCGCTGGCCCGGTTCTACATACCCAGCCGGGGATTTCACTTCTACACCGCCAGCGCCAGTGAGGCGGTCAACATCCGCACCACCAACGCACAGTACGCTTGGGAGGGGCCGGGGTACTACGTCTGGCCCTCCAAGGACAAGCCATCCACCAGCCCTGTCAATGGGAGCGGTTCGGCGACAAGCTTGCCTGAAGGATATGCTGCGTGTGCAGACAGCTCAACACAAACCCTGTGCAACTTTGACGGCGTGCAGCAGCTGCACTTTGGTTTGGCCGGGCGGTATTTCACGGCCGCCGTCAGCGGCCCATTTGATTGCGCGACCGCGGCCTACACCCTGGGAGACCCCGCGCCGGGGGAAATCAAGGAGTGCTTTGTGCAGGCGACCGCCATCAAGCAGGTCACACCACCCAGCCCCCCTCCCGCCACGCCCAGTCCCACTTCAGCGGCCCGGATTGCCCAGGTCGCGCTGGCGCAATCCCTGGTGTTCCCAAGCGACGATGCCGAACTGGTTCTGGTGGACGGCAAAGATGTCCTGGTGCTGGTCAAGGTCACCACAAGCAACACCCAGGAGGCCAAACCCGGCGGTACCCTGACAGTTGAAAGCGCGAGCGGACAAACCTTGTTCAGCGCCGCGCTCACCCCACCCACCGGGGCCATTCCCACCACCCTGAAAACACAACCCAGTTTCGCTCACGACTACTCGGCCACACTGCCTGGAGCTTGGGTCAAGGCGGGCTTGCGACTCAAGATCGGTCTGAACAACGGGCTGGCGGCCACCCCCCTCAGTCCCCGTGTCGGATCCGGCAATGCCATCACCCTGGTGGCCATCCCGATACAGATTGGCAACACACTGGGCGTTGTCCCGGCGGACTCGGCCAACTTCCTGCGCGCCCGCATGCCCATGACGTCGGTCACCATGCCCCAACGCGCCCCCTTGGTGTCGACCAGTGTCAAATCGCTGCCCACCACCAATCAGGCCTGGCTGAGCGCCATGTCCAGCATGCTCGGAGAAATCGCCGACCTTCGTGTGAGTGAACACGCGACACGCAACGCGTACTACTACGGTTTTTTCCCCAAGAGCAGCTACGGCTACATGGGGGTGGGCTATGTCGGCTACCCGGCTGCGGTCGGCGCGGACTGGGCCTACAACAACATCGGTCTGCAGACGCTGGTACACGAACTGGGCCACAACACGGGCCTCTCACATGCCCCTTGCGGTGGACCCAACAATCCCGATCCCAACTTTCCCTACGCCAACGCAACGCTTGGTGCTGGCAGCCGCTACATCTGGGGATACAACGCTTCCACCAACACGTTCACCGACCCCACCAACAGTGCGCTGCATGACACCATGAGCTACTGCTCGGGCGACACGTTTTCTGACTACAACTACCGCAAGATCCAGGTCAAACTGACGCCATCCGATGCGGACTACCAGGCAGAAGCCCAGAGCAAGCGCTCCGACCTCCCGCAGGAATTGCTCCTCATCAGCGGCAGTGTCAACAAGGGTTCATTCACCTTGCGCCCACCGAAATCCTTTCGCGGCATCGAACAGGCACCCTCATCGGGTACCTACCGGTTGCGCCTGGTTTCAACCGACGCCAAGGTCATCGAGCGGGATTTTGAGGTCATGGGGCTGGACCACGACGCCGAGACCTTGGCCTTTGCCTTTTCTGTGCCACACCCTGGAGCCCTTCAGGCACTGGAAATCTGGCGTGGCGACCAACGAATGCTGCGCCAGGAGAGCTCACGGAACATCGCAAAATCAGGGAGCACCCCGTCCACGCCCTTGGCCAAGAGCACGGGCAGTGGTCAGGCGCCAACAGGCTGGAAAGTGAAAGAAGGCGGTGAAAACCTGAATGTGTCCTGGGATGCAAAAACCTGGCCCTACCTGATGGTCACCCACGTGGGCTCACAGCGCACCACCCTCGTCGTCGACGCCCAAGGCGGAACAATAGCCTTGCCGCTCAACCACCTGCCTCCGGGCGGCACATTTGAGTTCTCGGCCTCAGACGGGCTGAACAGTGAGCGTTGGGAGCACCGGCGTTAAAGCGGCACCGAACCCACAGCACGGCGCCCGACCCTACCGTCGACAATCCGAAACCGGCACGGGGAATGCCTCACAATCGCGCCCATGGATTTCAAGCCACTCATCACCCTGCTGGCGATCGTCAACCCCTTGGCGATCGTTCCGTTTTTCATCCACTACACACAAGGGTTCAGCTCGGCCCAGCGCAAACGGACCATTCTGGTGTCCGCCTTCAGCGCCTTCGCGGTGATCGCCACCTGCGCCATCATTGGACTGCAGATTCTGGAGTTTTTCAGCATTTCGCTGGCCAGTTTCCAGGTCGGCGGGGGCATGTTGCTGCTGACGTCCGCCCTGTCCATGCTCAACGCCCAGCCGGCTGAAGCGAAGGCGACCCAAGGCGAGATGGACGACGCATCGTCTGCCAAAACCTCGGTTGCCGTGGTGCCGCTCACCATCCCGCTGCTCACGGGCCCCGCCTCCATGTCCACGGTGGTGATTTACGCGGACCAGGCCAAGACCTTTTTCCAGCACGCCGCCCTGGTGGGCTACGGCGTGGTGATTGCCCTGGCCACCGCCGTGTGCTTCGCCCTGGCAAAGCCCATTTCCCGCTTTCTGGGGCAGACCGGCATCAATGTGATGACCCGGCTGATGGGCCTGATCCTCGCGGCGCTGTCGGTCGAGGTGATGGCTGCGGGGCTGATCAAGCTGTTTCCTGCCCTCGCCGGCTGATCAGGCCGAGGCGTAACAAACGGCCTGGAGTTTGTTGCCGTCCGGGTCGCGCACATAGGCGGCGTAGTAGTTCTCGCCATAGTGCGCACGCAGCCCAGGCACACCCTCATCTTGCCCGCCAAACCTCAGGGCCAGGGCGTGAAAATCATCGACCGCCACTCGGCTTTGCGCCGTGAAAGCGATGTGGGTACCGTTGCCCCGGGTCGCCGGCTGCCCATCAAACGGCGGGTACAGGTACACGAAAGGCATGGCACCGTTCTTCGAATACATCAACGGTTTGCCTTCCGGCTTGGGGGCACGGGCAAAACCCAGGCAACCCAACACCGCATCATAGAAATGCGCTGCGCGCTGCAGGTCGTTGGTGCCCAGCGTGATGTGGCTGATGGGCGACTGGGTATCGGGCATGGAATCTCCTGACCAGAAATACCGCTTACGCGGGATAGAGGCCGAGCATCTGGGCCTGGAGGCGGCTCAGGCCCAGCAAGGCATCGGTGAAGGGCGTCTTCACGCCGGTCAACTGACCCAGTTCGCGCACAGCGCTCACCAACCCGTCGAGTTCCACAGCCTTGCCCGCCTCCACATCCTGCAGCATCGAGGTCTTGAAGGCGCCCAGCTTGCGGGTCACCGCATGCCGGTCTTCGGGCTGTTGATCGATCGGAATGCCGATGTTTTCACCGATGGCTTTGGCCTCCAGCATCACCGCAGACACAAAACCCCGCACCAGATCGTCACCCAGAATGCGGTCGGTGGTCGCGCCTGTCAAGGCACTGATGGGGTTCACCGTCATGTTGCCCCAGAGCTTGTACCAAATGTCTTTCTGGATCTGCGGCGAGGCTGTGGTCTTGAAGCCGGCCTTTTGCAGCAAAGTCGCCAGCGCCTGCACACGCCCGCTCAGGCCTCCCCCCGGTTCACCCACGATGAGGCCGTCGCCGAAATGGTGGCGCACCACGCCGGGCGCATCCAGCGAACAGCTGGCGTGCACCACACAACCGATCACATGTTTTGAGGGGACGGCGCGGGCGATCTCGCCCGTGGGGTCAACCGACGCCAGGGCCTTGCCGGCCACGGCGCCACCAATGCCGTCGAGGAACCACCACGGCACGCCGTTCATGGCGGTGAGTACCACGGTATCCGGCCCAATCAACGGCGCGATTTGTTGTACCACCGAGGCCAGGGAAGGCGCCTTGACCGCGATCACCACCAGGTCTTGCGCGCCCAGGGCCGCCGCATCGTTCGACGCCCGCACGGGCACCGACACACTCGATTCACCCGAGCGCATGTGCAACCCATCCGCTTGCAAGGCCTTCAACGTTTCTCCGCGTGCCAACACGCTCAGTTCGCACCCGGCCTGTGCCAGGTGCACGCCCATCCAGCCCCCAATGGCGCCCGCACCCACGATGGCCACGCGCTTGAATTCCGATTCGCTCATGGTTTCAAACCTTGTAACTGGCATCGATGCGGTCAACCTGCCGCACCAGTGCATTGAAGACATCCCGGCCTGCGCCGTGTTTCGGATCAAACTGCAGCGAGTCCCGCGTGCAACCCGCCGCCACGCTTTCGGGAATGGCAATCGGCGCACCCATCGCCAGCGTCGCGGCCTGGATTTCGCAGGCCCGCTGCAGCGTCCACAAAATGGCGAACGCATGCGGCACGCTGGCACCCCAGCTCAGCAACCCATGGTTGCGCAAGATCACCGCCGGCTTGTCGCCGATGCTGGCGAGCACGCGTGGCCCCTCTTCCGCATGGATGGTGATGCCCTCGAAGTCGTGGTACGCCAGCATGCCGTGCAGCTGGGCGCTGTAGAAGTTGGTCTGCTGCAGGCCTCCTGCGAGGCTGGCCACGGCCACGCCGGCGGTGGTGTGGGTGTGCATCACGCAGTGCGCGCCGGGTATGCCGCCGTGGATGGTCGCGTGCAGCACAAAACCAGCCGGGTTGACCGGGTGGGTTGAACCACCGAGGACCTTGCCCTGCATGTCGATCTTCACCAGGTTGCTGGCCGTGACTTCCGAGTAGTGCAGGCCAAACGGGTTGATCAGAAACTGCTTGTCGGTGCCGCTCACGCTGTCGGGCAGGCGCAAGGTGATGTGGTTGTAGATCAGCTCGGTCCAGCCCAGGTGATCAAACACGCGGTAGCAGGCGGCCAGCTCCAGGCGGGCCGCCCACTCGTCGGGGTGCATGCCGGCTGGGGCTGGCGTGTCCAGGGTTTGAGGTGCGTTCATGTCGGTGTCTCTCTTGGGTGGGTTCAGTAGACGCTGCCTTTGGGCAGGTCGGCAACAGGCCGGGCATCGGCCTTGAAGCGCGCGGCCAGGGCGCTGGTCTGGCGCGCGAGGATCTGGGTGTCCAGGCCCACGGCCACAAACACCGCGCCCAACGCCAGGTAGTGCTTGGCCTGGGCCTCATCGCTGGTCAGGATGCCGGGCGCCTTGCCCGCGCGCAGGATGCGGGCGAACGCATCTTCGATGGCGGCCTGCACGTCGGGGTGACCCGGGTCGCCCACATGGCCCATGGAGGCCGACAGGTCGGCTGGGCCAATGAACACACCGTCGACACCCTCGGTGGCGGCGATGGCATCGAGGTTTTTCAGCGACTCCGTGGTCTCGGCCTGCACCAGCAGGCACACCTGCTCATTCGCCTCCTTGGCGTAGTTGGGGAAACGGCCCCAGCGCGAAGCGCGGCCACCAGCCATGCCGCGGATACCGCCGAGACCATCGCCTTGCGGGTAGCGGCAGGCGTGCACCAACTGAGCGGCCTCTTCCGGCGTGTCCACCATGGGCACGAGCAGGGTTTGCAGGCCCACATCAAGGTATTGTTTGATCAACACGCTGTCGCCGGTGGGCACACGGGCGATCGCATGGGTCTCAGGGTAGGCGGCGATGGCCTGGGCCTGGGCGAGCAGTTCTTGCAGCCCGTTGGGCGAATGCTCGCCATCGATCAGCAACCAGTCGAAGCCGGCACCGGCACAGATCTCGGCGCTGAGGCCACTGGCCAGGCCGACCCACAGACCGATTTGCGCACGGCGCTGTGCCAGTGCTTGCTTGAAGGGATTGACAGGGGTTTTCATGGATGGGCTCTCATATGAATCGGAACTTCAGGCACCCGAGCGGGCCGTAATCGGCCTCAAACAGGTCCCCCCCTTTGGCCGCCACCGGCCGGGTGAAGGAGCCTGCCAGCACAATTTCGCCGGCTTCGAGGCGCTCGCCCCAGGCGCTTAGCTTGTTGGCCAGCCAGGCGATGCCGATGGCCGGGTCGCCCTGCACGCCAGCGGCCAGGCCGGTTTCTTCGACGATGCCGTTTTGCCGCAGGATGGCGCCACACCAGGGGCGATCGGTTTTTCGGGGGTCGGCGCGGTAAGCGGGGTCACCGTCACCGATCACGATGCCGGCGTTGGCTGCGTTGTCGCTGATGGTGTCAAACACCTTTCGCATGGCCTTGGTGTGGCGATCCAACTGTTCGATGCGCGCATCGATGATTTCGATGGCGGGAGTCATGTAGTCGGTCGCGGCCAACACGTCTTCGACCGTCACATCAGGGCCCTGCAACGGTGCTTTCAAGACAAACGCCATTTCCACCTCCACACGCGGAGCGATGAAGTTGGCCAGGGGAATGTTGAGAATCTCTCCGGCCGTCGCGGTGTAGCGCATGTTGTCGAGCAGGGTGTCGTAATCGGGCTCGTCGATCTGGCTGCTGATCTGCATGGCGCGGCTGGTGAGGCCGATCTTGTGGCCAATGACCTTGCGGCCAGTGGCCTTCTCCAGCTCGACCCAGGCGCGGCCGATGCGGTAGCCGTCTTCGATGGTCATGCCGGG
>JBFHEQ010000182.1:0-6888 GCA_041584075.1 Hydrogenophaga sp. | reverse complement strand
GCGCAAGCCCTTTGATGTGCGCGAAATCATCGCCCGCATCGTCGATGGCTCCGAGTTCGACGAATTCAAATCCCGCTTCGGCACCACGCTGATCTGCGGCTTTGCGCGCATCGAGGGCATGCCCGTGGGCATCATCGCCAACAACGGCATCCTGTTCAGCGAGTCGGCGCTCAAGGGCGCGCACTTCATCGAGCTGTGTTGCCAGCGCAAGATCCCTCTGGTGTTCCTGCAAAACATCACCGGCTTCATGGTCGGCCGCAAATACGAAAACGAAGGCATTGCCCGCAACGGCGCCAAGATGGTGACCGCCGTGGCCACCGCGGCTGTGCCCAAGTTCACCGTCATCATCGGCGGCAGTTTCGGCGCCGGCAACTACGGCATGTGTGGCCGTGCCTATTCACCCCGCTTCCTCTGGATGTGGCCCAACGCCCGCATCTCGGTCATGGGCGGTGAGCAGGCCGCGAGCGTGCTCGCCACGGTGAAACGCGATGGCATCGAAGCCAAGGGCGGTCAGTGGAGCGCCGACGAAGAGGCGGCGTTCAAGGCGCCGATCAAGGAGCAGTACGAAGTGCAGGGCCACCCGTATTTCGCCACGGCGCGCCTGTGGGACGACGGCGTGATCGACCCGGCCGATACGCGCCGCGTCTTGGCGCTGGGGTTGAGTGCTTCATTGAATGCGCCGATTCCAGAAACGAAGTTTGGCTTGTTCCGCATGTGAATATGGAACACCCCTGCGCCGCTTCGCGTCACCTCCTCCAGGGGGCACAGCCTGCAGCCCGGCAAAGCTGGTTCTGCGGCCACTGCCGGTTGACGCGGCCTGCGCTGCGGCGGATGCCATCCCGTTTGGAAAACCTGTGAATCCACATACCCACTTCACTCAGCTGGCGCACTACAACGTATGGGCCACCGAGCGCCTGCTGAAGGCGGTCGAGGCCGTGCCGGAGCAAGACTACCGGCGCGATGTGGGCTTGTTTTTCAAGAGTATCCACGGCACGCTCAACCACCTGTTGGTGGGCGAGCATCGGGTCTGGTACCCGCGCTTTGCGCGAGGGGTTTCACCCGGTAAAACCGATGGCATCACGCTGGACATGGAAGCGGAGACCGACCGCTTGGCTCTGGCGCAGGCCCTCCGAGATGGCGCAGGCCACTGGGCTCCCTTGATTCAGGCCTGGCCCGTCGAGCGCTTTGACGGGACGCTGGACTACAGCACCATGAACGGCACGCCGGCCTCGCTGCCCTTTGCGGCCACGCTGGCCCATGTGTTCAACCACGGTACCCACCACCGGGGTCAGATCACCGCGGCGCTCACCGCACTGGGGTTTCCGTCGCCGGAGCTGGACCTTGTGTATTGGCTGCAGCAGGACGCTGCGGCAGGAAAGAAACCCGCATGACTGATTCCACCGCTCTCACCATTGCCGTTGTCGACCAGGTGGCGCGCGTCACGCTCAGCCGACCCGATGTGCGCAACGCCTTCAACGACGAAGTCATCGCCGAGTTGACCGCCGCCTTCCTCGATCTGGGGGGCCGCGACGACGTGCGCGCCATCGTGCTCGCGGCCGAGGGCCCGGCTTTTTGCGCCGGCGCCGATCTGAACTGGATGCGCCGCATGGCCGACTACACGCGGGAGGAAAACCTCGCCGATGCGGCCAAGCTGGCCGAGATGCTGCGGGTGATGTACGAGTGCCCCAAGCCCACGGTGGCGCGGGTGCAGGGCGATGTCTATGCGGGCGGCATGGGTCTGGTGGCGGCTTGCGACATGGCGGTGAGTGTGGACAGCGCCCACTACTGCCTGAGCGAAGTGAAGCTGGGATTGATTCCGGCCACCATCAGCCCCTATGTGATCCGCGCCATGGGCGCACGCGCGGCCCACCGTTATTTCCTCACCGCGGAACGGTTCAGTGCCCAGGAGGCGCACCGCATTGGCTTCTTGCACGAGGTGGTGGTGGCCGACGCGCTGGACGCCAAGGTGGACGAGTTGTTGAAAGCCCTCACCAGCGCCAGCCCTCATGCCGTGCGCGCCTGCAAGCAACTGGTGCAAGACGTCGCCGAGCGGGAGATCGACGCTTCGCTGATCGACGCCACCGTGGCCGGCATCGCCGACATCCGCGCCAGCGACCAGGGGCGCGAGGGTGTGCAGTCTTTCCTGCAGAAACGCAAGCCGGGCTGGTTGCTCGCGTAAGCCCTTGGCGCTTTGAAGATGGAAACCGTGGACACCGGACTCTGGCAGCAACTCGTGGCGTGGTTGCACACCATGGGCTTGCACGTCGGTCAAGGCCCGGTGGCCGATGTGGGCGCTCAGGTGGGGGCGGGTGTGGCCGATGTGGCCGCGAAGCTCGACATGCCCAGCTTGCTGGCGCTGGCCGCCGCGCTCGGCTGGGCCAGCGGTTTCCGTTTGTACGCGGTGGTGTTTCTGGTGGGCGGTTCGGGGGCCATGGGCTGGATTCCACTGCCCGAAGGGCTGCAGGTGTTGCAGCACCCGGGCATGCTGACCGCCAGTGGCTTCATGTTGTTCATGGAATTTTTTGCTGACAAGATCCCCGGCCTGGATTCGCTGTGGGACATGCTCAACAGCGTGATCCGCATTCCCGCCGGCGCGGCGCTGGCTGCAGGCGCGCTGGGCGCTGATGGCAGCACCATGGCCCTGGTGGGGGCCTTGCTTGGAGGCGGCCTGGCCGCCACATCCCAAGCCGCCAAAACCACCACCCGCGCTGCCATCAACACCTCGCCCGAGCCGTTCTCCAACATCGGCATGAGCCTTCTGGAAGACGGCCTTGTGGTCGGCGCCATCTGGCTGGCCACCAACCACCCGGTGGCCTTCGGCATTTTGCTGGTGATCGCGGTCGTGCTGATGTGGATCGTGACCTGGATGTTGTTCAAGTTCTTGCGCGCGGTGTTCCGCCGCATGAGCGCCTTTTTCTCCTCTGCTGCACCGAAGGAAACCCTCTGATGTTCAAGAAAACAATGATCGCCAACCACGGTGAAAACGGCTGCGGAGCGGACGTTTCATCACATTGCATGGCACGCGAAGCGTGCGCAGGCGATTTCAACGCGGAGACCACCCATGTTTAAAAAGATTCTTATTGCCAACCGCGGTGAAATCGCCTGCCGCGTCGCGGCCACCGCCCGCCGAATGGGTGTGCGCACCGTGGCCGTGTACTCCGATGCCGACGCCAGCGCCAAACATGTGGCCGCGTGCGACGAAGCGGTGCACATCGGCGGCAGCGCACCCAAAGACAGCTACCTGCAATGGGAGCGCATCTTGCAAGCGGCCAAAGACACGGGCGCCCAAGCGGTGCACCCCGGCTACGGTTTTTTGAGCGAAAACGACGCCTTTGCCGATGCCTGCGCCAAGGCCGGTCTGGTGTTCATCGGCCCCCCTTCATCGGCCATCCTGGCCATGGGCTTGAAAGCCGAGTCCAAGCAGCTGATGGAGAAAGCCGGCGTGCCGCTGGTGCCGGGTTACCACGGGGCCGACCAGGATCCGGCCTTGCTGCAGCGCGAGGCCGACCGCATCGGTTACCCCGTGCTCATCAAGGCCAGCGCGGGCGGTGGCGGCAAGGGCATGCGCGCGGTGGACAAGGCGGAAGACTTTGCGGCGGCCCTGGCCAGCTGCCAGCGCGAAGCGCGCAACAGCTTTGGCAGCGATGCGGTGCTGGTTGAAAAATACGTGCAGCGCCCGCGCCACATCGAGATCCAGGTCTTTGGCGATACCCAAGGCAACTGCGTCTACCTGTTTGAGCGCGATTGCTCGGTGCAGCGCCGCCACCAGAAGGTGCTGGAAGAAGCCCCGGCGCCCGGTATGACCGAGAAGCTTCGCGCCGAAATGGGCGCAGCAGCGGTGGCGGCGGCGAAGGCCGTGAACTACGTGGGCGCAGGCACGGTGGAGTTCATCGTGGAGCAACCCGGCGGCTACGCCAAACCGGAAGACATGAAGTTTTTCTTCATGGAGATGAACACGCGCCTGCAGGTGGAACACCCCGTCAGCGAAGCCATCACCGGCCTCGACCTGGTGGAGTGGCAGTTGCGTGTGGCCTCGGGTGAGCCCTTGCCGTTGAAGCAGGAAGACCTGCGCATCCAGGGCCACGCCATCGAGGCCCGCATCTGCGCCGAAACGCCCGACAAGCAGTTTTTGCCGGCCACCGGCCGGCTGGACGTGTACCGCAAGCCTGCCGCCAGCAGCTTTGAGCGGGGCGCGGTGCGGGTGGACGATGGTGTGCGCGAAGGCGATGCCATCAGCCCGTTTTACGACTCCATGGTCGCCAAGCTCATCGTGCACGGCGCGACCCGCGCAGAAGCGCTGGCGCGCATGGAAGCGGCACTCGCCGAAACGCGCATCGTGGGTCTCTCCACCAATGTGCAGTTCCTGCGCCATGTGGTGGGCAGCGCCTCGTTCGCCAAGGCCGAGCTCGACACCGCCTTGATCCCGCGCGAAGCCGCTGCGCTGTTCGATCAGGACAAAGTGGGCCGCCCGCTGGCTGTGGCCGCTGCGGTGGCGCAGACGCTGCTGGGCGAGCGCGCCGGAGAAGGCACCGACCCATTCTCGCGCACCGATGGCTGGCGTCCCTTTGGTCTGACGGTTCGCCGCTTTGACTTCGAATACAAAGGTGACATCTTGCAGGCCGCGCTCACGTATGCGCCGGGTGGCCAGCTGCTGCTGGCGGTGGGAGATGCGGCGGCCTTGCCACTGGTGTTCAACGAACAGGCGGGCGACAGCGGTCGCACCATGGACTTGCAATTCAACGGCCAGCGCCAGACCGTGCAGACCTGGCAACGTGACGAGCTGGTCCATGTGTTCTGTGATCTGGGCGCCACGGTCATCACCGAAATCGATGCCCTGGCCCACGCCGGTGAAGTGGCCGCCGAGGGCGGTCGGCTCACCGCACCCATGCCGGGCAAGGTGGTGTCGTTTGCCGTGAAGGCGGGCGACGGGGTGAAAAAGGGCCAGCCGTTGGCGGTGATGGAAGCCATGAAGATGGAGCACACCATCGCAGCGCCGGCCGATGGCACCGTGGCCGAGTTGTTGTACGCGCCCGGCGATCAGGTGGCTGAGGGCGCGGAGCTGTTGACGCTGGCCATTGCGTGACATCCTGGGCCAAGGCCTTTGGGTAAGCTCCTCCCATGAACATCACATTTTGCTGCACCGATACCAAACCTGAGCCCTGGCTGGAAGGCCTGCACGCGGCGTTCCCCGAGGCCACGGTCGGCGTCTGGGTGCCCGGTGCGCCGCAGGCAGACCACGCCGTGGTCTGGGCGCCGCCACAACAGTTTCTGGATGAACAGCAGGCGCTCAAGGGCCTGTTCAACATCGGTGCGGGGGTCGACGCCTTGCTCAAATTGAAGCTGCCGCCCAACGCTGTTGTGGTGCGCCTGGACGATGCCGGCATGTCGGTGCAGATGGCCGAATACGTGTGCCATGCGGTGATCCGCCATTTCCGCGAGTTCGACGGCTACGAGGCCGACGTGCAGCAAGGCAAGTGGTCGTTCCGGCGCCCTCGCAGCCGGGTGGACTACCCCGTGGGGGTGTTGGGCCTGGGCGTGCTGGGCGAGCGGGTGGCCCGAGCCTTGCGGGTGTTCGAGTTTCCCGTGCACGGCTGGAGCCGCAGCGAAAAATCCATAGACGGCGTGGTGACCCACCACGGCGACGAAGGGCTGGATGCGTTTCTGGCCCAAAGCCGTGTGCTGGTGAACCTGCTGCCGCTCACCCCCGACACGCGGGACATCCTCAACCGCCGGACCCTGTCACGCTTGAAACCGGGCGGTTACCTGATCAACGTGGCGCGTGGCGCCCATCTGGTCGAACAAGACCTGATCGACCTGATCGACAGCGGGCAAATGGCTGGCGCCACCCTTGACGTGTTCCGCACCGAGCCATTGCCGCTGTCGCACGCTTTCTGGTCACACCCCAAAATCATGGTCACGCCCCACACCTCGGCGCGCACGTTGCGCACCGAGAGCATCGCGCAGATTGCGGGCAAGATCGCGGCGCTGGAGCGGGGCGAGTCTGTGGCGGGCATGGTTGACCCTGTGCGGGGCTATTGAATCGTTTATTCCTTGAGAGGTACTACATGTCTTTGCCATCCCGTGTTCAGCTGATCGACGTAGGCCCGCGCGATGGCCTGCAGAACGAAAAGCAGCCGGTGCCGGCTGCCGTCAAGATCGAGCTGGTGCATCGCTTGCAGGCCGCGGGCCTGAAAGAAATCGAGGTCACCAGCTATGTGAGCCCGAAATGGGTGCCCCAGATGGCCGACAACCACGCCGTGATGTCGGGTGTGCAGCGGCAGGCCGGCGTGCGTTATTCGGTGCTCACGCCCAACCTCAAGGGCTTCGAGGCGGCCCTGCTCGACCAGCCCGACGAAATCGTGGTGTTTGGCGCCGCCAGCGAAGCTTTCAGCCAGAAGAACATCAATTGCTCCATCGCCGAGAGCATCGAGCGGTTTGCGCCGGTGGTGGAAGCGGCCAAGGCCGCAGGCATCGCTGTGCGCGGGGCCATGAGTTGCACCGTTGGGTGCCCTTATGAAGGCGATATCGCGCCGGAGCGCGTGTCTTATCTGGCCGGGCTGATGAAGGGCATTGGCATTCAGCGGGTCGACGTGGCCGACACCATCGGGGTGGGCACGCCGCTCAAGGTCAAGGCGGCGATCGAAGCGACCTTGAAGCACTTTGCGCTGGACGAGGTGTCGGGTCATTTTCACGACACCTACGGACAGGCGTTGAGCAACACCCTGGCAGCGTTGGAACTGGGGGTCTGGAATTTCCAGTCCTCGGCGCTTACAGCAAGAGGCACACCGATTCCTGCCGCCACGACCGTCACAAGACCGAGGACCGAGGCGAGGTTGGAAACAAGGCGAGCGCGCCGTCTGCAGCGCGCCGGTTCAGGCGCGCCGACAT
>JBFHEQ010000181.1:0-6932 GCA_041584075.1 Hydrogenophaga sp. | reverse complement strand
CGTCAAAGCTGTGCGATTGCCAGGCCAGGCGCCATGAATAGAAGGCCAGCAGGCCCGCCAGCAACACGGCCACCGACAGCGACCACAACTCCATCCCGCGCCGCGCCGTGCCCTTGAGTTTGCCGATGATGAGGGTGACGCGGATGTGTTCGTTGGTTTTGAGCGTGTGCGCCAGGGCCAGGAACCCTGCGCCAGCCATGGCGTAGCCGGCGTAGGCGTCGGTGCCCGACACATGAAAGTGCATCAGCCGCCCGAGGATGGAGATCAGCACCATGATGAGGACGCCGATCATGAACAGCGCCGCCAGGCCAGCCGAGGCACTGTAGAGGCCATCAAGAGCTTTTCGCATGAAGGTAGGGAGGTGAAACAGCCCGGGTCAAAGGGCCAGGGCAGTGGAATACGTTGGTCAATACCGGGTCATGCGGCGCTGGTGGCCCGCATGACCCGGAAGGTCATCACTTGCGGAAGGCGTCCAGCATGGCCTGGCCGTCGGGGCCGGCCTTGTCCAGCCATTCCTTGAGCATGGTGTCGCCAACCTTCTTCATGTCTGCCTTGAGCTGGGCGGAGGGCTCCAGAATTTCCATTCCGTTGGCCTTGAGTTTGTCGAGGGTCTCGCTGTTGGCCTTCTTGCTGGCAGCCCAGCCACGTGTCTCTGCTTCGGCGCTGGCTTTGAGCACAGCCTGCTGGGTCGCAGCGTCCAGTGCATTGAAAGCGGCCTTGTTCACGATCACGGCATCTTTGGGCAACCAGGCCTGGGTGTTGTACCAGTACTTCACGTGCTCGTAGAGCTTGGCGTCCCAGCCCGTGGAGCCGCTGCTCATCATGCTTTCGGTGACGCCGGTGGCAAAGGCCTGGCTCACTTCGGCTGCCTGCACGGTCACAGGCTGAGCGCCGACCAGTTCGGCGATGCGGGCCGTGGCCGGGCTGTAGGCGCGCCACTTCATGCCTTTCAGATCGGCCGCGCTGTTCAGGGTCTTCTTGGAGTAGATGCCCTGTGGTGGCCATGGCACCGAGTAGAGCAGCATCATGCCTTGCTCACCCAGTTTCTTGTCCATCAACGGCTTCTGCGCCTTGTAGAGCTTCATGGCCTCGTCATAGCTGTCGGCCAAAAATGGCATGCCATCAGCGCCATAGATCGCCCATTCATTGGCGAAGTTGGCCAGCAGGATCTCGCCGATCTGTGCCTGTCCGCCCTGCACTGCGCGCTTGATCTCGGGGGCCTTGAAGAGCGACGCACCGGCGTGCACGGTGATCTTGAGCTTGCCGGCCGTGGCTTTGTCCACGTCATCGGCGAATTGCTGGATGTTGACGGTGTGGAAATTGCTCGCAGGGTAGGCGGCCGGCAGGTCCCACTTGGTTTGCGCCGAGGCCATCAGGCTGAAGGGCAGGGTGGTGGCCGCGATTGCCAGGCCGAAGATGCGACGTTTCATGGGGTTGCTCCAGAGATTGGGGGGGATTCTCGCAGGCTCAACGCTGCGTTCGTTGTCCGTCGCAAGAAACAGGCCACTGTTGGTAGCGGTTGTGCTTTTGACGCCGACCCCTGAACTCTACTGTTGGCCATTCGCATGATGATCGGTATTTTCCCTTGATGTTGACAAATTATTGGTAAATCGTCATTGAAATGAATAGACTGAAGCCCTCTTGACAGCCGCCGTTGCGTTCACCGATATGGCACGTTCATCGTCAATGCCCAAGCCTTTGCCCACAGCGCCCGCAGGAGGGCGGCCGATCGTCTCTTCGGCCCACCTGGTGTCGCCCCACAGCGCCGAGATGAGCGAATTCGAGTTCGGCCTCATCGTGGCTGGCAATGCTTTCCACCGGTGGGTGACGCACTGCATGAGTGCGGCCGGGCTCAAGGACCTCACCGCGCTGGACGTGCTGGTGTTGCACCACGTGTCACACCGGGCCCGAGACAAGCGGCTCTCCGACATCGCATTCATCATGAATGTGGAAGATGCCCACCTCATCAACTACTCGCTCAAGAAGTTGCAGGGCCTGGGGGTGGTGGAATCGAGAAAGAACGGTAAAGAGGTCACCTACGGACCCACGGAAACGGGCAAGGCGTTTGTCGAGCGCTACCGTGAAATCCGTGAAAGCTGCCTGATCCAGGCGCTGCGCGCCGATGATGCCCTGAACCAGGACATCGGTGAGCTGGCGCGCCTCTTGCGCGTGCTTTCGGGTGTTTACGATCAGGCGGCCCGCTCGGCAGCGTCGCTTTGACCCATCCCTGCTGCGCTGTGGGCGACCTCCTCAAGGGGGCGGCACTGGCGGGCCGGCGCGGAGCCGGATCCACGGTGCCCTGCCCTAATTTCCCTCTTCTGTTGCATTGCACTTCCTTGGAGTTTTTTTCATGACAGTTTCTGATCACAAGCGCTGGCAGTTCTGGATCGACCGGGGTGGTACCTTTACCGACATCGTGGCGCAGCAGCCCGATGGATCGCTGCTGACTCACAAATTGCTGTCCGAGAACCCGGAGCAAGACCGCGATGCGGCGGTGGCGGGCATCCGCCATTTGCTGGGATTGGGGGCGGACGAGCCCATCACACCCGAACAGGTCGAGTGCGTGAAGATGGGCACCACCGTGGCGACCAATGCGTTGCTGGAGCGCAAGGGCGAGCCCACGCTGTTGATCACCACCCAGGGGTTTCGCGATGCGCTGCGCATCGCCTACCAGAACCGGCCCCGCATTTTCGACCGCCACATCGTGTTGCCCGAGTTGTTGTACAGCCGGGTGATCGAGGCGCAGGAGCGCATGGGCGCTCACGGTGATGTGATCGAGGCGCTGGACGAAGCCCATTTGCGCGAGCGTTTGTGGGCGGCCTTTGATGCCGGGCTGCGCAGCGCGGCCATTGTGTTCATGCATGGCTATCGTTATACCGACCACGAGCAGGCCGCAGCACGCATCGCACGCGAAATCGGGTTCACCCAGGTCAGCACGTCACATGAAACCAGCCCGCTGATGAAGTTGGTGAGCCGTGGGGACACCACGGTCGTCGATGCCTATCTGTCGCCGATTCTCCGGCGTTATGTGGATCAGGTGGCGGGCGAGATGCCGGGCGTGAAGCTGTATTTCATGCAGTCTTCGGGGGGGCTGACCGACGCCCACGCCTTCGCGGGCAAAGACGCGATTCTCTCCGGACCGGCTGGCGGCATCGTGGGCATGGCCCGCACGGCGGCCCTGGCTGGCCACGCCAAGGTGATTGGTTTTGACATGGGAGGGACATCGACCGATGTGTCGCACTACGCCGGTGCATTTGAGCGGGAGTTTGAAACGCAGGTCGCAGGCGTGCGCATGCGTGCACCCATGATGAGCATCCACACCGTGGCCGCCGGTGGCGGATCGATCCTCGCTTTTGATGGTTCCCGTTTTCGGGTGGGTCCCGAGAGCGCCGGCGCCAATCCGGGGCCGGCAAGTTACCGCCGCGGCGGACCACTGGCAGTGACCGATGCCAACGTGATGCTCGGCAAGATCCAGCCGCTGTTTTTCCCCAAAGTGTTCGGGCCCAAGGCCGACGAAATGCTGAGCCTGACCGCAGTGCAGGCGAAATTCGAAGCCTTGGCCGAGCAGACAGGTCGCAGCGCAGAGCGTGTCGCAGAGGGCTTCATCGAGATCGCGGTGCAACAGATGGCCAATGCCATCAAGAAAATTTCGGTGGCGCGAGGTTACGACGTCACCCGCTACACACTGCAAAGCTTTGGTGGAGCGGGGGGGCAACACGCCTGCCTGGTGGCTGACGCGCTGGGCATGACACGGGTGTTTGTCCATCCCATGGCCGGTGTGCTCAGCGCCTATGGCATGGGTCTGGCCGACCAGAACGTGATCCGAGAGCAGGCCATTGAATTGCCACTGGACGGCGCTTCATTGCCCGAGATCAGCGGGCATCTGGATGCACTGGCCGTTGCTGCGCAAGATGAGCTGGTTCGCCAAGGGGTGAATACCACAGGGGTCACGGTGCATCGCCGGGTGCATGTGCGCTACAAGGGCAGCGACTCGGCGCTGGTGGTGCCCTTCGGTCCTTTGGACGTGATTCGTTCAGGTTTCGAGGCCGCCTACCGCCAGCGGTTTGCCTTCCTGATGCAGGGCAAGGGGCTGGTGGTGGAGGCGGTTTCGGTGGAGGCCGTGGTGGCCAGCGACGCACCGTCCGAGCCGCGCCATGAAACACACCCCTCGCGAACCGTGCCCAGGCGCGATGCGGTGCGCATGTTTTCGGGTGGTCAATGGCAGGAAGCCGCGCTGGTGGTGCGCGAGGATCTGCGCCCGGGTGACCGGATCCCCGGGCCGGCGATCATCGCTGAAAAGAATGCCACGACCGTGGTGGAGCCGGGCTGGGAAGCCGAACTCACCGCCCTGGACCATCTCGTGCTGGAGCGCCGCGTGCCGCGTGCGGTGACCTACGCCGCGGGCACCCAGGCCGATCCCGTGCTGCTGGAGGTGTTCAACAACCTGTTCATGAACATCGCTGAGCAAATGGGCCTGCAACTGCAGAACACGGCCTACTCGGTGAACATCAAGGAACGGCTGGATTTCAGTTGCGCCCTGTTCGACGCCGCAGGCAACCTGATCGCCAATGCCCCCCACATGCCGGTTCACCTGGGGTCCATGGGGGAAAGCATCAAGACCGTGATCCGGGAGAACACCAGTCACATGCACCCGGGCGACGTGTACGTGCTCAACGATCCGTACCACGGTGGCACACACTTGCCCGATGTCACGGTGATCACGCCGGTGTACCTCGGCGGTGCCGAGCACCCCATTTTCTATGTGGGCAGCCGTGGACACCACGCCGACATCGGCGGGACCACGCCAGGCTCCATGCCACCGTTTTCGACACGCATTGAAGAGGAGGGCGTGCAAATCAACAATGTGAAGCTGGTGGACCGGGGCGTTTTGCGTGAGGCCGAAATGCTGGCGCTGTTGAGTGGTCAACCCGTCGCCGGGCCGCCCCAAGACGGGTTAGCCCCCTTGGGGGGCAGCGAACCTCGCTCAGCGGGGAGCGTGGGGGCCATTTATGCTTCCCGCAATCCCCAGCAGAACATGGCCGATCTCAAGGCCCAGATCGCAGCCAACCAGAAAGGCGTGCAGGAACTGGTCAAGATGGTGGAGCAGTTTGGGCTGGATGTGGTTCAGGCCTACATGGGCCACGTGCAGGACAACGCTGAAGAATCGGTGCGCCGCGCCATCACCAAGCTCGCGCAGCGCCTGAAAGACGGGCAGTTCACCTTGCCGCTGGACAATGGCGCCCAGATCCGGGTGGCCGTGCGCATCGATGCAAAGGCACGCAGCGCTGTGGTGGACTTCACGGGCACCTCACCACAACAAGTGAACAATTTCAATGCGCCGACTGCCGTGTGCATGGCCGCCGTGCTCTATGTGTTCCGAACCTTGGTGGACGACGACATCCCGCTCAACGCAGGCTGCCTCAAGCCGATCGAAGTGATCATCCCTTCCGGCTCCATGCTCAATCCGAACCCACCGGCGTCTGTGGTGGCGGGCAACGTCGAGACGTCAAGCTGCATCACCAACGCCCTGCTGGGCGCTCTGGGCGTGTCGGCGGGCTCGCAACCGACCATGAACAATTTCACCTTCGGCGACGCCCGGCACCAGTATTACGAAACCATCTCAGGTGGCAGTGGTGCTGGTGGTGTGTTCGACGAAGGCGGTCGACTCGTGGATGGCTTCAATGGCACAAGCGTGGTGCAAACCCACATGACCAACTCTCGCCTGACCGACCCCGAGGTGCTGGAGTTCCGTTTCCCGGTGCGCCTGCTCGGCTACGCGTTGCGCAAGGGTTCTGGGGGGCATGGGCGCTGGCAGGGTGGAGACGGCGGCGTGCGCCGCGTGATGTTTCTGCAACCCATGACCGCCAGCATCCTGTCCAATGGCCGGGAGAACCCCGCCTTCGGTATGGCCGGCGGCGCCGCTGGAGCGCCAGGCGTGAACCGCGTGGTTCGCGCCGACGGAAAGGTCGAAACGCTGAAACACATCGCTCAGGTCGACATGCAGCCGGGCGACGTGTTTGAAATCCTCACGCCGGGCGGTGGCGGGTTTGGTGCGAAGGGGAGTTGATCCAGGATGCCGTGGAACCGGCTTTGCCGGGCCACCAGCATCGCCCCCTTGAGGGGGTGACGCACCGCAGGTGCGGCGCAGGGGTGGGACGAGAATAGAAGAGTTGAAGAACTAGAGTTCTTCAACTCTTCGCGCCGGGTAGCTGTCCCAACTCTGGCAGCCAGGGCATTGCCAGAAATGCTGGCGTGCTTCAAAGCCGCAGGCCGCACATCGGTAGCGCTTGAGCGGGTTGCTGGCTTGCTCCAGCGCATGGATGACCTGCTTCTGGGCTTGGGGGTTGGAGAAGGTTTCACCCGTCAGCCATTGTGTGGCGATCACCAGCGAAGGCTCACGCTCCAGGTGGCCGAGGTAACGCCCACGAGCGGTGGTTGCATCGGGGGCCAGTTTGGCCAGTGCTTCCGTGATGTCGAGCGACGGCGCATGCTCGTGAGCGGCTTGCAGCATGACCGTGGTTTCTGTTTCCTTGTGCAGCTGCTTGGCCAGTTCGGCCAAAGGCGCGGCGGCCAGGGGCAGGCCTTGCGGGGCCTTGTCGGCAAGGCGCTGCAAAACGCTGTAGGCCCCGGCGGCGTCACCCTTCTGGGTTTTGATCGCGGCGAGCGCGAGCCAGCCACGTGCCAGTTGGGGCGCACGGCGGGTGGCCTCTTCCAGCAGGGCCAGCGCCTTGTCTGTGTCCCCATTGGCGCGGGCCAGTTCGGCCTCTTCGCAGAGGTAGTGTGCCAGGCGGGGCGTGAACGAGCCTTGTTGTGCGGTTTCGAGCTTCTGGGCTACCACCTGGGCCTGCGGCCAGTCGCGCGAACGCTCGTAGATGGACAGGAGGGCCAGCAGTGCCTCGCCTTCGAAGGCCGTGCCATCGAGTTTGTGCAGG
>JBFHEQ010000180.1:0-6938 GCA_041584075.1 Hydrogenophaga sp. | reverse complement strand
CACTTCGTTGAACCAATTGACTGCGATGTACTTGTCCATCGGCATGGCGTTGCGTTTCATTTCGCGCGAGGCAACAACGTGCATGTTGCCCAGATTCCAGCTGATGACCCAATCGGGGTTGAAGCGGCGGATCTGGGACCATGCCCCTGACTGATTGTTACCAGGCAGCGGGTTCGGGAACAATTGGAGGTCGAAGCCTTCCTTGGCCGCGAGTGTCTTCAACACGCCGATGGGTTCCAACCCAAACGCGGTGTCCAGGTAAAAGAATGCGATCTTCACCCCCTTCAGGTTGTTGTTCGACTTGGACTTGATGTACTGGATGTTATTGGCTGCTTGGCTCCAATAGGTGGGCCCGATGGGGAATATCCACTTGAACACATCGCCGTCGACTGCATCGCTGCGGCCAGTAAAGGATGAAATCATCACATTGTTGTCCTGCATTGCGCGCGGCAGCAGCGCGCGCCCGACCGGCGTGGAAAAGAAGTCGAAGGTGATCGCACCCTCGCGCTTCATCTTTTCATAGCACTCGATGCCCCGCTGCGGTTCGTTGCCATGGTCTTGAACCAGAATCTCGACCGGATGGCCTTCGATGCCGCCTTTCTGGTTGAGTATCTGCGCATAGTCGCGCGCGGCCTGGGCAACTTGCGGCACGGCGAAGGCGTAAACCTTGCTCAGGTCGTAACATAGCGCAAATTTAATCGGTTCGGTCTGGGCCTGGGCCAGCGCGGGCTGGACATTGGACATCGCCATCCCCACGCCAGCAAGAATTGAAAGCAGTTTGATTTTCATGGTGATGTCTCCTGTTTAGCTAGCACGGGGTGAAATGCAGTCTGTAGTAGGCATGCCGGTCGTGCCCAAGACTTAATGCGAGAGCTCGACGCGATGTGGAGGTGTTCATGCTACGAGAAACTCGTTTCAGGTGAGCCAGCGTTTGCGCCGACTATAGTGTTTGATGTCATGGAAGCTTCGCCCTTCGGTGCCTCCTAGATAGAACTCCTGGATGTCCGGGTTTTTCTTCATGGCTTCTGCGCTGTCATGCATCACCACGCGTCCGTTCTCGATCAGATAGCCATGCGAGACGACCTCTAAAGCTGCAATTGCGTTTTGTTCCACCAGCAGAACGGACAGGCCTTCTTCCTTGTTGATGCGCCGAACAATGTCGAAAATCTCGGCCACCAGAAAAGGCGCGAGACCAAGACTCGGCTCGTCAAGCATCAGCAGCTTGGGTTGCGTCATCAAGGCACGGCCAATGGCCAGCATCTGCTGCTCGCCGCCTGACAGGTAGCCGGACTGCGCGGTGCGCCGCTGATGCAAGCGCGGGAAGTAGCTGTAAACCATATCCTTGTTACGCAGCATGTCTTGGCGGGTGCCACGAACCGCCGAGGCCGCCACCAGGTTTTCGTCAGGCGTCATGTGTTCGAACACACGCCGCCCTTCCAGCACATGCACGATACCGAGCTTGACGCGCTCCTGCGGCGCCAGTGCATCGATGTTCTGACCCAGGAATTGCACCTCACCGCGGGTTACCAGGCCGCGCTCAGGGCGCAGCAGGCCGCTGATCGACTTCAGCGTCGTGCTTTTGCCAGCGCCGTTGGCGCCCAGCAGTGCCACCATGTCGCCTTGCGGCACATCGATCGAAACGCCCTTGATGGCGAGCGATACATGATCGTAGATGACCTCGACATTGTTCAGTGACAATATCAAGGCAGGTTCCGCAGTCTGGTTTTGCATCAGCGTTGGGGTGGAAGTCAAGTTGTCAGTCGCCATGATGTCGTTTTTACTTTCGGGCGTAGCCGAAGGGCCAGACCAGCAGGTAGTTGCGCAGATTGGTGTACATCTTGCCCAGCCCCATAGGCTCAACCAGCAGGAAAATAATGATCAGCGCGCCATAAACCGCATGTGGAATGTGGGCCAGCGTTTCGATCCCGAGCGAGATGCCCAGGAGCTGCGCCAGCCAGCCGATCAGACTGTTCATCAGGCCGGGCATCAACAGAATGAAGGCGGCCCCAAAATAGCTGCCGATGATGCTGCCCAGTCCGCCGACGATCACCATGGCCAGCAACTCGATGGAGACATTGACGGCAAATTGCTCCGGTGTGGCTGCTCGGTAGAAGGTGAAGATCAGGATGGCGCCGCTGATGCCGCCAATGAAGGACGAGGTGGCGAACGCCACCAGCTTGTAATACAGGCTGTGCACGCCAATGACCGCCGCAGCGAAGTCCTTTTCACGCACCGCAATGAGCGCGCGGCCAAGCCCGGTGCGGCGCAAGTTGAGCATGAACACGGTGACGATCAGGCACCAGCCCAGCGCCACGTAATAGAGTCCGGTATCCGAGGTGATGGCCTGGCCGAGCAGGCTGATGTCAGGTGCCTGCAGTGTGGCCTGGGTGCCGCCGCTGATGACCGGCACGTGGGAGATCACCCAGTCCATCACGAACTGCAGGGCCAGCGTGCTGAGCGCCAGATACAGGCCTTTCACGCGCAGCGCCGCGAAAGCGAAAACGATGCCGATCACAGCGGCCATCACGCCGCCGAGCACCATCGCGATCTCCCAGGGAATGCCGTTGCGTACGCCGTGCACCGCCGTGTAGGCGCCGATGCCCATGATGGCGGCATAGCCGAAGTGGAACTGCCCGGTCCAGCCCAGGATCAGGTTCAAGCCGAGCACGGCCGCAGTCCACACCAGCCACGGTAACAACTGGGTGCTGAGGACGAGCGTGCTCATGGTGAATGGCGCAGTTAACGCAAAGGCCAGCAACAAGCCGATCATCCAGCGATCCGCGGGGAGCGGAAAAAGCGAGCGCGCGTTGGCGTAATTGGTATGGAAAATTCCTGATTGACGAAATAGCATGACCTTCAGATCCTTTCAATGTCGTGGCGCCCGAACAGGCCATGCGGCCGAATCAGGATGGTCAGAATCAGTATTGTGGCAACCACCAGGTCGCGGCTACCACCGCCAACCAAGGGGTCGAGATAGCCAGATGCAACGCCTTCAAGAAGGCCCAGCAGCAAGCCGGCCAGAATGGCGCCGCCGATGCTGTCAAGACCGCCCAAAACGGCGACGGTCAAGCCCTTGAGCAAAAGCAGCGCCAGCGCCTGGCTGACCCCTTGAACCGAGCCCCACAACACGCCGGCCGTGGTGGCCAGAACCGAGGACATGGCCCAGGAAAACGCCACCCCGCGTTCAACCGAAATACCGATCGACCACGATGCGATGTAATCGTCGGAGATGGCGCGCAGGACAATGCCCCTGCGCGTGCGAAAGAAGAACATCAAGACCAAAAACAGCGCGATGGCCATCACGGCGCCCACCACATAAGCCCGACTGAGCAGCACCGGCCCCAGAAACAGCGGGTCGTCGCTGATGCCAATGGACAGCGGAAGGCCAGAGCCGCCCCAGATGGCCATTGTTGTCGCGCGTATAAAGATGTCCAGCCCCAGTGTCATCATCAGGATCATGATGATGGGGCGGCCCGCCAGCCGGCGCAACGCCACCCGCTCGATGCCCATTCCGACAAAGAACATCGTTCCCATGGCCAGCGGGATGGCGACCCACATCGACACGCCCAATCCATTGGCGATGGCCAGCACGACATAGGCACCCAGCATGGTCATCGCACCTTGCGCCAGGTTAGGCACCGAGGATGACTTGTAGATGATCACGATGCCCATGGCGACCAGTGAATACATGAGCCCCGACAGCGCGCCATTGATGGCCAATTCGGCAAACAGTGAAAAATCCATAATTTAAATCTCCTGCACCGAGAGTTGGCGCTCGATGGTGCCGACTTCACCGGATTCATACGTGATCTGCGCCTTCATCGTGACCGTCTGCTGGCCGCCGTAGATCGCATCTATGATGGGCGCATAACGCTCCTCGACCACGTTGCGGCGCAGCTTGCGGGTTCGCGTGACCTCTCCGTCGTCGGGGTCGAACTCCTTGTGTAAGGACACGAAGTGATGCAGTTTCAACCCGTCTGGCAGGATGCTGTTGACGCGCTTGACCGCTGCCGTGACCAGTTCGATCACCTCGGGTTTTTGCGACAGGTCGGCATAGGACATGTAGGAAATGCCCCGTACCTCAGCCCAATGGCCCACCGGCTCCATGTCGATGCAGATGATGGCCGCCAGCGTGTCGCGGCCGCTCCCGAGCACGGCCACATCCTTGATGTACGGACTGAATTTGAGGCGGTTCTCAATGTAGTTCGGAATGTAGCGTTCGCCTTTGGAGGTATACACCACCTCCGACAACCGTCCGAGCACCACCATGTGTCCATCAGGCTCGATATAACCTGCATCGCCCGTGTGCAGCCAGCCGTCCTCAAGTGCTTCACGGGTGGCATTTTCAAGTTTGTAGTAACCGGAAAACACGCTCCCGGAGCGAATTAAGACCTCTCCGTTGTCGCCGATCTTGACTTCCACACCGGGCAGCGGTTTGCCGACCGTGTGCAGGCGTACTTCTTCGGTGTCCTGCAAGGCAGTGAAGGCGCTGCTTTCAGTTTGACCATAAAACTGTCGCAATTTCACGCCCAGTGCGCGGTAAAAAACAAAAGTGTCTTCGCCAATGGCCTCGCCGCCGGTGAAAGCACCTCGCAGGCGGGTGAGGCCAAACTGGTCCTTGATCGGTCCGAAGATCAACCACTCTCCCAGTTGCCGCTTCAGACGCTCTGTCAGGCTGGGCTGTTTTCCCTCGAGCTTGCGTCGTTCGGACGCCAGCGCCGAGTTCATGAAAACATCGTAGAGCCATTTCTTGAGTGGCGTCGAATCCTCCATGCGAACCTGGATGGTGGTCAGCATGTTGTCCCAGCTGCGGGGTGCCGCCAGATAGAAAGTGGGAGCCACCTCGCGCAGGTCGTGCAGCACCGTTTCCTGGCGTTCGGGGATATTGATGGTGAAGTGCAGCGCAACACCGGCGCCGACCGTGATGGCAAAGTCGCCCACCCAGGCCATGGGCAGATAGGCGAGGATGGTCTCGCCAAATGTGAAGGCGCCCCCGCGATGGGCGTTGCGCACCCCCGCGAGGAAATTGCGGTGGCTCAGTACCACGCCCTTCGGCTTGCCCGTGGTCCCCGACGAGTGCACGAACACCGCCGGTCCGTCGGGCAGCGCCCGTTCGATCAAGGCATTTCGCAGTTTCGGCTCGGCACGCAAGCGATCTGCACCGATGGACTGCAACTTTTCCCACGAAATCAGTCCGGGATTCGAATAGTTGGTCAAGCCGCGTGGCTCGTCGTAAATGATGTTCTTGATCGTTGCACCCTGATCGCCCAGATCAAGCACCTTGTCGACTTGCTCCTGGTCTTCTGCCAGGACAAAGCGGACATGCGTCTCATGCATGAAGTGACGGATTTCGTCGGGTGTTGCAGTAGAGTAGACGGGCATCGCGTAGCCGCCCAGCACGCCGGCCGCGAGCATGCCCATGTAGAGCCGGGGTCGGTTGTCGCCCAGGACCAGCAAGGCATCCTCTGCGCTAAAACCCAGGCTTTCCATGCCGGCCGCGCAGGCGAGCGTGGTATCCAGCATCTGCGACCAGGTGGTCTCCTGCCATATTCCCAGGTGCTTTTCGCGCATGGCCACGCGATTGCCCAGCAACTCGGCGTTGCGAGCCAGAATGTGGATGAGGGTGGTGTCGGTGCCCATATCCCATGTGGTGTTGCTGCCCTTGGCAGCATTGGTTTCAGTGCTTTGCATGCGCACCCCCCAGGTAGGCCTTGATCACACGTTCATCCTTCATCACGTCGGCAGGAATACCGGTTCCGATGGTTTCACCATAGCTGAGCACCATCATGCGGTCGCAGATGCCGGTGATCACATCCATGTGGTGCTCGATCAGCAGCACAGTGACATTGCGCTCGGCACGCGCATCGAGGATAAAACGGGCCATGTATTCCTTTTCCTCCTGGTTCATGCCAGCCATCGGTTCGTCAAGAACCAGAAAGCTGGGTTCGGCCACCAACGCGCGTGCCAGTTCGACGCGCTTTTTCAGCCCGATCGGAATGCTGTCCACCAGCTCGTCGCGCACGCTCTGCAGCTGCAGGAAATCGATAATCTCTTCGACCTTGAGCCGGCTCGCCATCTCATCCTTGCGACCCAGCCACCAGTAGAGGGCGGTTTTTGCCACGCCGGGCTTCATGTGGATGTGACGCCCCAGCAGGATGTTGTCAAGCACGCTCATGCCGTTGAAGAGCGCCAGGTTCTGGAACGTGCGCGCGACGCCCAGAGCTGCGACCTTGTGCGGCGCCATGCCGGTGATGTCGCGGCCATTGAGCCATATGCTGCCGACTTGGGGTGGAAAGAAGCCGGTGATGGCGTTGGTCATGGTCGTCTTGCCGCTGCCGTTGGGGCCAACCAAGCCGAAGATCTCTCCACGCTCAATGCGCAAATTGGCATCCTTCAACGCGACGAGGCCGCCGAATCGCCGCTCCAGCCCTCGGCATTCGAGGGCGGGCACTGCCGCCGCGTTGCTGGCTTTCATCGGAGTTGGCCGCTGCTCTTTGGTATTGATGGTGTTTATCACTGAGGGTGCCTATGACATAGCACGGTCGACCAACTGCCTGTGCACAGCTTGCCGACCCGATTTTCTGTTCTGCATAAAAGTTTTTCATTGTTGCACCTAACATTAGTTAGGTATATGGGGTTTGCCCTAATCTCTGGCACGCGGAGTTCATGTCGCAACGTGTTCTACGATGCTTCCCCGTGCGATCAGGGCATCAATGGCGGCGGCGCCGTAGCCGTGCTCCGTCAGCAGCTCACGCGTATGTTGGCCGAAGCGCGGCGGCGCGCTGTGGGCGCGCCCGGGTGTGCGTGACAGCTTGACCGGGATGCCGATGCCAGGCACACCCTCGACCTGCACCACCATGTCCCGATGCAGGGTGTGGGGGTCCGTCAATACCTGCGGAATGGCCCTGACGGCGCCGGCCGGAATACCAGCGGCTAGT
>JBFHEQ010000179.1:0-6969 GCA_041584075.1 Hydrogenophaga sp. | reverse complement strand
TTGCGTTTGTTCTTGGTGGTCTTTCGCTGCTCTTCACGGTCACGCTGTGGGAGCCCAACGCCGTGATCGTGCTGGTGCTCCAGATCTTCGACACCATGAAGTCGGAGGCCTTGCTGGCCATTCCGTTGTTCATTCTGATGGCCTGCATCCTGCAGCGCTCCGGGGTGATCGAAGACCTGTACCGCGCCATGGAGCTCTGGTTCGGCCGCATCAAAGGCGGGTTGGCCATTGGCACGGTGATCATCTGCGTGGTGATGGCCGCCATGACCGGTGTGGTCGGCGCAGCCGTCACCGCCATGGGCATTCTGGCCCTGCCGGAAATGCTCAAGCGCGGCTACAAGCCCCAGCTGGCGCTGGGAACCATCTGTGCATCGGGCACGCTGGGCATTCTGATCCCACCCTCGGTGCTGACCATCGTTTACGCGGTCACCGCACAGATCTCCATTGGCCAGATGCTGATCGCTGGTCTGATTCCGGGTTTGATCCTGGCCAGCCTGTACATCGGCTATATCGTGGTCGTGGGTTGGTTGCGACCGGATTGGGTGCCACTGGATCCGACCCTGAAAGCGGTCCCGCTGAAGGCCAAGCTGCTGGCATTGAAGGCCCTGGCCTTCCCGTCCATGCTGATCGTGATGATTCTCGGATCGATCTTCTTTGGCGTGGCCACACCCACGGAGTCGGCGGCGGTCGGCGTGGCCGGCGCCATGATTCCGGCCCTGCTCAAACGGCGACTCAACCTGGGCATGTTGCGTGCCAGCGGTGTCGACTCCCTGAAGGCCACGTCGATGATCTTGTGGATCACGCTCGGTGCAAAAGCTTATGTGGCGATTTTCACGGGTCTCGGTGGCGCAGACACCTTGCTCGAGTTCATCAAAGGTCTGGAAGTCAACCGCTGGCTGATTCTCGGCGCCATGATGCTCTTGCTGGTCTTTCTCGGCACGGTGCTTGACGAGCTCGGCATCATTTTGCTCACCGTTCCAGTGTTCCTGCCCATCGTGCGTCTGCTGGGCTTTGATGAGCTCTGGTTCGGTGTGCTTTACGCGATCACCATCCAGATGGGCTACATCAGCCCACCTTTTGGCTACACGCTGTTCTACATCAAGGGTACCTTGCCCAAGCACATCGGCATGGACCTGGTCTACAAGGGCGTGATCCCGTTTTTCATTCTGCAGTTTGTCGGCTTGCTGATCTGCGCAGCCTTTCCCGACCTGGTCACCTACTTGCCGCGCCTGATGGCCGAGCGTTGATCGCACTCCTTCATATTTCAGAGGACATCCCATGGACACCCATGCCCCCAGCAGCCGCATCGGCGGCTTCCACAAGTTCAACCTGGCCCAGCGCATCGACAGCGTCGCAAAATTTGCGCAACTGGACGACGCTGACAAGGTCTTGCTGCAGAACACCGGCAATCTCCCTGCCGAACTGGCCGACCACCTGATCGAAAACTTCATCGGCACGATGAACATCCCGATGGGCATCGCGACCAACATGAAAGTCGATGGCCAGGATCGCCTGATTCCGATGGCCACGGAAGAATCATCTGTCGTCGCGGCGGTGTGCAATGCGGCGCGCCAGTGTTACGACAGCGGTGGATTCACCACCTCCATGTCGGGCACGGAAATGATCGCGCAGATTCAGCTCACGCAGGTGCGCGATCCACAACATGCCCGTTTGCAGATCCTTGAGCGAAAGGATGCGATTCGAGAAATGTGCAACGCTTGCGACCCGATTCTGGTCAAGCTCGGCGGCGGCTTTCGGGATCTCGAGGTTCGGGTGCTGGACACCCGAGGCGGCACCATGGTGGTCACCCACCTGATCGTCGATACCCGCGACGCCATGGGCGCCAATGCGGTCAACACCATGGCCGAACACATCGCGCCGCACATCGCCGAATGGACGCAGGGGAAAAGCAACCTGCGCATTTTGTCCAACCTGGCTGATCGGCGTCTGGCGCGTGCGCATTGCACGTGGCGGCTGGCCGAGATCGGTGGTGCCGAGGTGCGCGATGCCATGCTGGCGGCTTACCACTTCGCGGAGGCAGATCCCTATCGCGCAGCCACGCACAACAAAGGCATCATGAACGGCATCAGCGCCGTGGTCATGGCCACGGGTAACGATACTCGGGCGGTTGAGGCGGGTGCCCATGCCTATGCTGCGCGCGGCGGTCGGTATGCCAGTTTGACAACCTGGGAAATTTCGGCCGGGGGTGATTTGGTCGGGTCTATCGAGATACCGATGGCTGTTGGACTGGTGGGGGGTGCGACCAAGTTGCATCCCAGTGCCAAAGTGGCGCTCAAGATCCTTGGCATGAAGACGGCAGAGGGCCTTGCCCGCGTCATTGCCGCAGTCGGGTTGGCCCAGAACTTTTCTGCCATGAAAGCACTGGCCACCACCGGGATTCAGAAAGGTCATATGTCACTGCATTCGCAGAACATTGCCATGATGGCGGGCGCTGTGGGCGAGGAGATCGATCTCGTCGCCCGGGTACTGGTCGAGCGCGGTACGGTGCGCCTGGATGTGGCAGAGGAAGCGCTTCAGCGGATCAGAAAGGCCAAGGCGTGATGAGCAAGTGGCGCCCAAAAACCGCCCCGGTTTTGAACTGAACCCGGGGCGTTGGGCACCCTTCCAGGGGTTTCAGGAAGGAATACCCAACAGGGTTCACACTCTTCGCGCCACGGGAATCACGACCCTCCAACGTCTGGGGTTCAGTTCAATCCCGAGGCAACTCATCTGGCGATCTTTCGCTCAATCAATGACACAACACCTGAATGAAAGGTGATGATCGTGATGGTTTGAGCGTCTCCGGCACTCGGAAAGTAGGTCCAGGTCTTCTCTTCGGGTTCCCCCCTGACGACCCGAATGAATGCTTCGTGATCGGGCTTCCCCAGCTTGAATACAACCTCTCCCTCTCCCATGCCCTTTCGGATGAACTTGCGTTCTGAGGCGTCAGCGGAGAAAGATGAGGCGCTGACCAGCGTCAGCCAGAGAGCGACAAACAGTCTGATTGAGAACATTCCAAACTCCGGTTGGTAGAGCGTTCAAGATGGGGTCTTCCACGTCAATTTTCCGCCCAATGGGTTCAAGCTTGCAAGAGGGTCCCTGAGCCCGGAGCACCGCCAGGCGAGACGTGAACGTCCTGCTTCATCCCGCCCAGAGCGTCAAAATGCCGTCATGTGCGGCGCACGTTGCAGCTCCGGGTCGAGGGCCTGGACTGCATCGATCAACAGAAATGGCCTGGTGTTGGCCCGCCAGCGAAACGAAGCGAAACCGGAGCGCAGCAGGCCGGTCCCGGGCATTTGCAAAGGGTGAGCCCCTGCCTCCCGGAGATTCTCGAGACCGTGCACCTGCAAGCCACAGGGCGTGAGCGGCCCGGGGGCCTGACCCCACTTCAACAAGGGACGCCTGTGGCCGGCTCAGCGCTTGAGCAGCCTCGCCAGGTAGCGCCCGGTGTGGCTGGACCCAACGGTGGCCAGGTGTTCGGGTGTGCCCATGCCCACCACGGTGCCACCGCCAGAGCCACCTTCGGGCCCCATGTCGATCAACCAGTCGGCGGTTTTGATGACGTCGAGGTTGTGCTCGATCACCACAATGGTGTTGCCGGCGTCGCGCAACTGGTGCAAGACCTTGAGCAGCAGCTCGATGTCGGCGAAGTGCAGGCCGGTGGTGGGCTCGTCGAGGATGTAGAGCGTGCGCCCGGTGTCGCGTTTGCTGAGCTCCAGCGCGAGCTTCACCCGCTGGGCCTCGCCACCCGAAAGCGTGGTCGCGCTCTGGCCCAGCTGGATGTAGGTGAGACCCACGTCCATCAGGGTTTGCAGCTTGCGGTGCAGTGTGGGCACCGCCTCAAAGAAACCGTAGGCCTGCTCCACCGTCATGTTCAGGACCTGGGCGATGTTTTTGCCCTTGTACTGCACTTCCAGTGTCTCGCGGTTGTAGCGCTGGCCGTGGCAGACCTCGCAGGGTACATACACGTCGGGCAGGAAATGCATCTCCACCTTGACCACGCCATCGCCCTGGCAGGCCTCGCACCGGCCACCGGCCACGTTGAAGCTGAAGCGCCCCGGGCCGTAGCCGCGTTCACGCGCCGTGGGCACCTCGGCCATGAGTTCGCGGATGCCGGTGAACAGGCCGGGGTAGGTGGCCGGGTTGCTGCGCGGCGTGCGGCCGATGGGCGACTGGTCGACGTTGATGACCTTGTCGAAGTGCTCGATGCCTTCGATGGCTTCGTGTTCGGCGGGCTCGTCGTGTGAGCGGTACAGCGTGCGCGCCACGGCTGCGTAGAGTGTGTCGTTCACCAGCGTGGACTTGCCTGAGCCGGACACACCGGTGACGCAGGTGAGCAAACCCACGGGGAAGGCCACGCTCACGCTCTTCAGGTTGTGGCCGCTGGCGCCCACCACGCGGATCTCCTGCAGTACTCCCAGGGTGGCCACATGCGCCGCTTCGCGCGCAGCGCGGCGCTCGGCGGCGGGACTGGGGGCGTAGCGGGCTTTGCCTGCAGGTGCAGAGGCTTTGGGCTTCACCGTGGGCAGCCAGGGGGTTCGACGCGTTGGCACGGCGATCGCGCGCGCGCCGCTGAGGTACTGGCCTGTCAGCGAGCCTTCGGTGGCCATCACCTCGGCGCAAGTGCCCTGGGCCATCACATGGCCGCCGTGCACGCCCGCGCCCGGCCCCATGTCGATGACATGGTCGGCGCATCGGATCATGTCTTCGTCGTGTTCGACCACCAGCACCGTGTTGCCCAGATTCCGCAGGTGTTGCAGGGTGGCGATCAGGCGGTCGTTGTCGCGCTGGTGCAGGCCGATGCTGGGCTCGTCGAGCACGTACATCACGCCCGTGAGGCCGCTGCCGATCTGGCTGGCCAGGCGGATGCGCTGGGCTTCGCCGCCCGAGAGCGTATCGGCGCTGCGGTCCAGGCTCAGGTAGTTGAGGCCCACATCGTTCAGGAATTTCAGCCGCTGGCGGATCTCGTTGATCACGCGCGCGGCGATGTCGCCCTTGGCGCCCGAGAGGTGCAAGGCGCTGAAGTAGGCCAGCGATTCGCCCAGCGTCACATGGCTGACTTTGTAGATGGGCTGGCGCTGCGCGCCTTCGCCCACGAACACGTGGCGGGCTTCCTTGCGCAGGCGGGTGCCGTGGCAGTCGGGGCAGGGCTGGGTGGCTCGGTAGCGCGCAAGCTCTTCGCGCACATGGGCGCTGTCGGTCTCGCGGTAGCGGCGCTCGAAGTTGCGGATGATGCCTTCGAAGGGGTGCTTCTTGTTGATCTTCTTGCCCGCCCGCTCGCCCGATTCAAGGGCGTAGCTGAACTTGATCTCTTCTTCGCCCGAGCCATAGAGCAATACTTGTTGCACCGCTTCGGGCAGCGATTCCCAGGGGGCCTCGGCGTCGAACTTGTAGTGGGCCGCCAGGCTGTCGATCATGGCGAAGTAATAACCGTTGCGCCGGTCCCAGCCTTTGATGGCGCCGCTGGCCAGGCTCAGCGAGGGGAAGGCCACCACGCGGGCCGGGTCGAACACCTCGGTGTGGCCCAGGCCGTCGCAGCTGGGGCAGGCGCCCATGGGCGAGTTGAACGAAAACAGGCGCGGCTCCAGCTCGCCCACCGTGTGGCTGCACACGGGGCAGGCGAACTTGGCCGAGAAGCCCTGTTCGGCGCCGGTGTCCATGTCCACCGCGAGTGCGCGGCCCTCGGCCAGGCCCAGGGCGGCTTCAAAACTCTCGGCCAGCCTTTGGCGCAAGGGGTTGATGGTTGTAGACCCCCGCGCTCCGCCGCTGTGCGGGTCGCTGCCCCCCGCGGGGGGGGCGCCGTCTTGGGGCGGTCCGGCGACGGCACTGTCCTCCTCCGCTTCGTCGTGGGCGCGCACCTTGATGCGGTCCACCACCACGTCGATGTTGTGTTTTTCGGTTTTCTTCAGGGCCGGGAGATTCTCCGCTTCCACCACCTCGCCATTGAGCCGGAAACGCACATAGCCCTGGGCCTGCATGTCGGCAAACAGGTCGAGGAACTCGCCCTTCTTCTCGCGCGCCACGGGCGCCACGATCATCAGTTTGGTGCCTTCGGGCATGGCCAGCACGGTGTCCACCATCTGGGCCACGCTTTGCGAAGCCAGCGGCAGGTCGTGTTCGGGGCAGTAGGGTGTGCCGGCGCGGGCGTAGAGCAGGCGCAGGTAGTCGTGGATCTCGGTGACCGTGCCGACCGTGGAGCGCGGGTTGTGGCTGGTGGCCTTCTGTTCGATGGCGATCGCGGGGGACAGGCCTTCGATCAGGTCCACATCGGGTTTGTCCATCAGCTGCAGAAACTGGCGTGCGTAGGCCGACAGGCTCTCCACATAGCGGCGCTGGCCTTCGGCGTACAGCGTGTCAAATGCCAGACTCGATTTGCCCGAACCCGACAGGCCGGTGATCACCACCAGCGCGTGCTTGGGAATGTCCAGATCGACGTTTTTGAGGTTGTGCGTGCGCGCGCCACGCACCGACAGGCTGGTGCCGCCCAAAGAGGCAGCGGCGGGCGTGGTCGAAGGCGGGACGGACAGGGGGGGCAGATTCTGGTTCAAGGCGAGGGCCCCGGGGGTGCCGGGCAACGTGAAAAAGGCAACCTGCCATGATAATCGGCCGTGAAAAAAGCTGCACGCCCCTGCGGGGCGAGCCTCTGAACCCAGGCGCCCGGTGCCACCGCCACCGAACTCAAGCTGCGCCGTTCCCTGGGCGCTGCCCCGAGCCGATCACGAACGCCCCTGGCAGGCTGAAACTGGCGCCTTCCCTCCAGGGTTCGATCGAGGCCAGGTAGTCGGCGCGCACGGCCGACCGGGTGGCGGCGTCAAAGCGCGAATAGGCCAGGGCAACGGGGCCGGCGATGAAGGCCGCGTCGCAGGCGGCGTCTGCGTCTGCGTAGTGCGCGTGGGTTGACAGGCGGCTGGTCACCACGTTTTTCAACCCCGCTTCATGCATCGCATCGGCCAGCGCGTCGCCACCGCC
>JBFHEQ010000178.1:0-7047 GCA_041584075.1 Hydrogenophaga sp. | reverse complement strand
GCCGATCACCCACTGCCCGGTGTTGCGCAAGGGTGTCCAGCTCTCGGTCGGCACGCCCACCATGGACACCAGTGACACCACCACCAGCGGGCCGATCATCCAGGGAATGGGTGTGTGCAACCACACACACAACGAGGCAGCGACCAGCGCAATCAACAGGGTGGACAACACGCGCCGCCAGGACGCAGGAGCAGGAAAGCGAACCGGCATAAAAGAGTGAGAGAGCAGCCACAGGGGGGAAACAGCAAGCGGGGTAGTATCGCCACATGCACTGTCGTTTGGCTGTCGCGCTCTTCACCGCCCTGTCCCTCTCGGCCTGCAGCCTCTGGCGTCCGGCGCCCATCACATTGCCGCACGCCAGCGTCATTCTTCTGGGCGAACAGCACGACGCGGATGCCCACCAGGCCCTGCAAAAATCCGCGGTAGCCCAACTGGCGGCGGAGAAGCGGCTTTTGGCCGTGGTGCTGGAGATGGTGGAACAGGGTCGAGACACGCGCGGACTGCCTGGTCTGGCCTCTGAAGCCTTGGTTCGGGAGCGCCTGGCCTGGGACAACGAAGCCTGGCCCTGGCACCGCTACAGCGCGGTGGTCATGGCCGCAGTCCGGGCAAAAGTGCCTGTCGTCGGAGGCAACCTGCCGCGCTCCGCCATGGGTGGCGTGATGCGCGATACATCAAGGGACAAGGCACTGGACGATACGGCCCGTGCCCGCCAAACCGAAGACATCCGGCTCAGCCACTGCGGTCTGCTGCCAGAATTGCAGCTGCCGGGCATGGTGCGCATCCAGATCGCCCGCGACCAGGCCATGGCGGGAACGGTGTCCGGGCTGGTGCAACCCGGGCGCAGCGTGGTGCTGATCGCAGGCGCACGCCACGTGGCCCGCGACCTGGGCGTTCCACGCCACTGGAGCCCGGCGCTGCGGGCCGAAGCCCACGTGGTGGTCATGCAGGCGGGCACCGCGCCGGACAACGCGGCGGCCAGCGCCGACACGGTCTGGACCACCCCCGCCCTGCCCGACAAAGACCACTGTGCCGAACTGCGCGCCCGCTGGGCCAAGTGAGCGCCCCGGCCTTCCGAACAAGAAAGGCGCCGTGTCAGCGCCCCTCCAGCCACAGCCAGGCCATGCCCAACAAGGCCACCCCCAGCACCGCCAGGCCAATCTTGACCCAGCTTTTGGGGTACTCACCGGCCACCTCCCCGGTGGCGCCATTGATCACGACCTGGAAATCGCGGGAACCGTATTGGTAGCCCACCAGCCAGATGGGCAGCAACACATGCTTGAACGTCTGCCCATCAAAGCGGGCGTCCACCCGCAGGTTGCGATGGGTGTCGGCGTGGATGTCGCCGGCACACATCTGGCGCAGGGCGCCGACCATGCGCTGGCGCCCCTGCTCGGCCGCGCCCACCAGATCGAGCTGATAACGCTCCACCGTCCAGCCGCTGAGATAGCCGGGATCGTAAGGCTTCAGGCGGTCGGTCGTGGTGGGGAAAGGCTCCACCGCACGCACCAGGTGGGGGTGCACACCGCGCGAACCGCACACCAGCGTGTCGTCAAAAAAATGCTCAACCCGACCTGACACCCGGTGCCAGCGAACTTCACGTTTGTTCTGGCTGTTCTTGTAGTAAGTGCCTGCTTCGGCCGTGTATGCCGCACTGGCCTGCGCATCAAAGGTCCAGTAAGGCAAATAAACCCCGTGCATCGTGTCGGTGAGCGCCTTCTGGTTGAGGTTGTTGGGCGCCCACCAGCGGGATCCGTACCATTTGCGCACGCGATCGCGCGCCCCCGGTTCGTCCACAGCAAACGGCAACAAGGTCTCGGGCCGGATGATGTCGCCGGTTTCCTCAAAGGGCACCAGTGCCGTCGAACCACAGAAGTCGCAGGCCTTGCCCTGCTGGGCGCCTGAAAACACGCTGATGGCCTGGCAGTGCTGGCAGCGCACCGGCCGGCGATCGTCTTGCCAGCCGCGGGCACTCCGGGGCACGGCCTTGAGCGCGGCGACCAGATCGTGCTCGACCACCTCGCCCCCGTCTTTCAGGGTGTAAGGCGATTCGGTGCCGCAATAGGCACACACCAAGGCCTGCTTGGCCGGGTTCCACTGGGCCTCGCCGCCGCAGGCCGGACACGCCAGCTTCTGCTGCGCCGACAGCTCGCTCAACTGCATGAAAACCTCAGCCCTTCAAAAACGCTTCCAGGGCGTCCTGGGGGATGCGCCACTGGCTGCCGATCTTCCGCCCCTTGAGCGTGCCGGCTTCCAGCTCCTGCATCACATCGGCCGGGGTGACCCCCAGGCTCTGTGCCACTTGCTCTGGCGTCAAGACCGACAAGGGCGCTGGCGCTCCCGCGGCCGGGGCCGCGCCAGGCACGAACCCGGGTTGGGCCTGGGGTTGGACCCCGCCCGCACCGCCTTGCAGCATGGCCTGACCCATGGCCAGGCCGGCCGCCATCTCGGCACCAATACCGGCCGCACCCGCCTTGCCTTCGGCCAGGGCATTGCCCATGTTGTATTTCACGTAGTCGTTGAGGTTGCCGATGGCCGTCATGGCGCCGCGTTTGTCAATGGCCTGTTCCAGCTCGGGCGGCACCGACACGTTTTCCAGCACAAACGCCGTCAGCTCCAGGCCGTACTTTTCGCGCATGACGAAGTTGAGCGGCTCCAGCAAGGCCGAACCCAGTTCACCGTAACGTGTGGCCACGTCCAGCGCCGGCACCTTGGCGGTGGCCAGGGCTTCGCTGAACACGCTGACGATGCGCGAACGCATGACATCGTTGAACTCGTCCAGGCGGAAATGGTGGTCGGTGCCCGCGATTTCCCTGAGAAACAGCACCGGGTTCACGATCTTGAAATCGTAGGTGCCGAAAGCGCGCATGCGCACCACGCCGAAATCGGCGTCCCGCATCATCACCGGGTTGGAGGTGCCCCACTTGTTGCCGGTGAAGACCCGGGTCGTGACGTAATAAACATCGGCCTTGAAAGGCGTCTGGAACTTGTATTTCCAGCCCAGCAGGTCGCTGATGATGGGAATGTTCTCGGTCTTGAGCGTGTGCTTGCCCGGACCCAGCGTGTCGGCGTACTGCCCCACATACACAAACTGCGCCACCTGCCCCTCGCGGACGATCAACTGCGCATCGTTCTTGATCTGCTTGTCATCGTCGGGAAAACGGTAGGACAGCGTGTCCCGGGAATCGTCGACCCACTCGATGACGTCGATGAACTGGCGGTTGATGAAATCCATGAGGGCCATGCTTTACTCCTTGAAATTGTGATGAAGCGGCTTCAACCTTGGGGCGGAACTGCGTCAGCCCGCTCATGCCTATGGTATCCATCTGCCCAAGCGCCGCATTGAACTGCGGTGCCACCGCTTTCGCAGAACCCATTCAATAGACCACACCAAGCGCTGTTTTCCCTACCGTCGGCAATCCAGCTGCAGTCCAGGCCGGCAAGCCACCCCGGTACCAATAGACCCGCGTGAACCCGGCCTGCACGGCTCGCAACGCCCCATTTGCGGAAAGCCAGCCCCCTCGGGCCCCGCCATAAAACACCAGTGGCTGTGAAGGGTCGGGTGCCGCCGCCCGCAGCAACCCCTCAAATCGCCGGTGAAGCTCGACCTCTTTGGCAGAGTCATCAAACGACACGCCAGCGCCAAGCAAGGCGAAGGCTCCGGGCACCATGCCAGCATCGGGCGACACATCCACCACGATCGGGTGCGAATCACGGCTGAACATCTGCGCCAGCTGCGAGGTGTCGATGCGTTCAACCCCGAGTAGCGCGCAGGGCGCGGCCGTATCGAAACCCTCCTGCTCCAGCGATCTCCGCCTCGAAACTTCGCCGCTGCAATAGTCTTTTCGCTCTTCGGCCAGGGCCCCAGACAAAGCAGGCGGGAGTTGAGCAACTGTCTCTTGGGTCTGCCGTGATTGCCGCTCGAACATAGGCCGCAAATCTTGGTCATCCAGCGAAAGAACATGACACAGTTTGGGCTTACCCCCACTCTGATTGCAGCCCAAGAGCGCCTGGGCAATGGCCTGCTCGGGCGTGCTGGCGCCCGCCGTGAACTGCACCCTTGTGGCAAGCACATTCGATACCAACCCGGCATCCCAGGCGATCGCCCGGTGTCTGGGCGCTCCTGAAAACTTCGTCAAAGCGTCCTCCAGCGCCGTGCAATCCGTGCTGCGACAGAAAAGCGATCGCACCTCTTGCGTCCATTTCGCCAGATCGAAGGGCGCCTCTTGAACCGGCTGACCGAAGTAGGTGAGCTGAAGTTGCATCGAAGGAGGCAATTCCAATGCGACGGTCGCGCGTTGCGTCACCAAACCCACCGCAAACGCATCCTTGCCATTTTGACGCTTGCACGTGGTGGGTTTGAGAATATTGAGGCACAACAATGCCTCGCTGACCTCGGGTGGGTTGCGCTCGATCTCACGAAACACCAGGAGTCCACGGGCATCTTTGAAGCCATATATCGCTTCATTGATCAGTCCGTCTTGCATGGCCGCCCCAACCTGGCGGCGGAAGAACGCGTAGATCGATGGTCCAACACCA
Organism: Hydrogenophaga sp.; assembly: GCA_041584075.1. GTDB lineage: Bacteria > Pseudomonadota > Gammaproteobacteria > Burkholderiales > Burkholderiaceae_C > Hydrogenophaga. Next base: position 2,511 of record JBFHEQ010000178.1, on the reverse strand, counting down.
GACGCAAAGTGCCCCGAGTCCTTGTTGTACCCCCCGTGAATGCCCAGCAGGGTTGTGGCCGGAGACCTTCCAAGCCCGAAGCTGCGGTTCTTTCCTCCCACAAACATCACGGCGCAGGCCGAGATGCATTCGCCCACTGCAACTGTGTCGAGATCACCCTCGCGAACAATCTCTCCCACCCTCAGCGCTGTCCAGAGGTCCCCACCCGGCGACTCCACCAAAACCAGCCGGCGCAGTCCAGCCTGCGACAAATGCCTCTTGAACAACAGGTAATCTTCGCCGCCGACCGATCCAGTCGCGTACAGGGTATCGCCCACCCGTTCCAGCGTCATGGCCTCGAGCGCCATCAAATGCCCCAGCAAGCAGATCCCGACCAGCCACTTTTTCATCCCACCCCACACACCGCGCATCACGGCCCCCCTTTGCCAACACCACTGGCATACGCCGCAATTTCACCATATGACCAGGCCATCATGCTGCGACAATCCGGGACCATGCAACACACCTACGTTCTCACCCTCTCCTGCCAGGACCGCCCCGGCATCGTGCACGCCGTCTCGGGTTTTTTGCTCGAGCGCGGCGGCAACATCGAAGAAGCGTCGCAATACAACGACCACGCCACAGGCCTGTTCTTCCTGCGCGTGCAATTCACCTGCAACCAGGTCACTGAAGACGACCTGCGCCTGGCCCTCAAGCTGTTTGCCGAGCCTTTCGCCATGCAGTGGAGCCTGCACCCCCTGGCCGAGCCCATGAAGACCGTGATCTTCGTCAGCAAGGAAGGTCACTGCCTCAACGACCTGATGTTCCGCTGGAAAAGTGGCCTGCTGCGGCTCGACATCCGCGCCATCGTGAGCAACCACCGCGATTTTTACCAACTGGCGGCCGGCTACAACGTGCCGTTCCACCACATCCCGTTGACGGCCGCCACCAAGGCGCAAGGCGAAGCCAAACAGTTGGAGATCATCCGCAGCGAGGGCGCCGAACTCGTGGTGCTGGCGCGCTATATGCAGATCCTGAGCAACGACCTCTGCCGGGAACTCTCGGGCAAGGCCATCAACATCCACCACAGCTTCCTGCCCAGCTTCAAAGGCGCCAAGCCCTACTACCAGGCGCATGACCGCGGCGTGAAACTCATTGGTGCCACGGCCCACTACGTGACCGCCGATCTGGACGAAGGCCCCATCATCGAACAGGATGTCGCCCGCGTGGACCACACCGACGGCGTGGAAGACCTCACCGCCCTGGGCCGCGACACCGAGAGCCAGGTGCTGGCGCGGGCCGTGAAATGGCACAGCGAGCACCGGGTGCTGCTCAACGGTCACAAAACCGTGGTCTTCAAATGAGCAGGACGCCCCCCGATGCAACCCCATGGGTTGCCTCCCCCCACTGGGGGGCGCGCGTCCGCTTCGGGGCGGCCGTGCGCAGCGCGCCTGGGTCGGGCCCTCTCTATCGAAGCAGGTGAGAGTACGGCATGACGATCAGGATTCCGCCCATCCAGTGCCTGCTGACCTTTGAGGCGCTGGCCCGTTTGCGCAGCGTCACGCAGACCAGCGAAGAGCTGTGTGTCACCCCCAGCGCGGTGAGCCACCGCATCAAGCAGCTGGAACAGATCCTGGGCACCAAACTGTTTGGTCGCGCGGATTTCTCACTGACCACCGAAGGCTGCGAATACCTGGCCCATGTGCGCGAGGGCCTGGCCACACTGCAGAAGTTCCCCAGCAGCGCCGCCACCCCGGGGCGCCGCAAGCTGCGCCTGGCCGTCACCCCGACCTTCGCCCGCTCCATCCTGCTGCCCCGTCTGAAGCAGTTCAGCGAGGCTTACCCCGAGATCGACATCACGCTGCAGGTCAGCATCCCACTGCTCGACGTGGTCGCGGAAGACGCCGACCTGATGATCCGGTTTGGCACCGGGCGCTACGCCGATGTGGAGCACTTCTGCCTGATGAAGGACGATGTGACGCCGCTGGCCTCACCCACGTTCGCCCGCGAAAACGGGCCCTTTGAAACCCCGGAAGATCTGGAAGGTGTACCGCTGCTGCGCAGCCCGCTGGAGCCCTGGCGCACCTGGTTCGCAGCCCATGACCTGGATTGGCCGGAGCCGGTCGACGGGTCTCAGTTCAACGATGTGGGCTTGATGTGCGACGGTGCCGCCGCCGGCATGGGCGTGGCCCTGGTGCGGCTCAAACTCGCAGCACCCTGGCTGGAGCACGGCACACTGGTTCCCCTCTACGAACGGACCGTGCCCAGCCCCCACGCCCATTACCTGTGCTGGCGCACAGGCACCATGGAACGGTGGGAGTGCAGTGCGTTTGCCGAATGGCTCAAGAGAACCGTGGTCTAGAGTCGGCGCCCCCACGCTCCGCCGCTGCGCGGGTCGCTGCCCCCCGAGGGGGCTGACCTGGCTTGGGGCGGCCCTGCGCTGCGGTCGTTCACGCCCCCACGCTCCGCCGCTGCGCGGGTCGCTGCCCCCCGAGGGGGCTGACCTGGCTTGGGGCGGCCCTGCGCTGCGGT
>JBFHEQ010000177.1:0-7065 GCA_041584075.1 Hydrogenophaga sp. | reverse complement strand
ATGGTCTACAACAACACGCCTGCGGCCGTGCTCGCGCTGAAGAAGAGCGGCATCACCAAGCCCGCCGACCTGAACGGCAAGAAGCTGGGCGCACCGGTGTTCGACGCCGGCCGCAAGGCGTTCCCCATCTTTGAGAAAGCCAACCAGGTCAACAACGTGACCTGGACCTCCATGGACCCGCCGTTGCGCGAAACCATGCTGGTGCGCGGTGACATCGACGCCATCACCGGCTTCGGCTTCACCTCGCTGCTCAACCTTGAAGCCCGCGGCGTCAAGGCCGCCGACGTGGTCATGATGCCGTACGCCGACTACGGCGTGAAACTGTACGGCAACGCCATCATCGCCAGCCCCAAGCTGATCAAGGAGAACCCCGCCGCCGTGAAAGCCTTCCTGACCGCCTTCGCCAAAGGCGCCAAGGACGTGATGGCCAACCCGGCCGCCGGCATCGAGACCGTGAAAGCGCGCGACGGCATCATCAATGCCGCGCTGGAGACCCGCCGTCTTCAGCTGGCCATCGACACCGCGGTCGCGACCTCCGACGCCCGCAGCGAAGGTTTTGGCCAGGTGACGCCTGGCCGACTGGCGCTGATGGCCTCGCAGGTTTCGGATGCCTACAACACCAAGGCCCGCGTCGACCCCAAAGTGATCTGGGACGGCTCCATGCTTCCCCCGGCCGCAGCGCTCAACGTATTGCCCGCAGCGAAAAAGTAACCCGATCACGCACACGGCCCCAGGCCAGCCCCCTCCCTGGCGGCTGGCCTTTTTTCAGGACACAGCAGCATGACCGCCCCCGACCAGGCCAACACAGCCGCCCCTTTCGTCGACTTCCAGGACGTCTGGCTTGCCTACAACGACGAGTTGCTGGCCCAGAACACCTTTGCCGTCGAAGGCATCAACCTGCAGGTCCGGCAAGGCGAGTTCATCGCCATCGTCGGGCCTTCGGGCTGCGGCAAGTCGACCTTCATGAAGCTCACCACCGGGCTGAAGATGCCCAGCATGGGCAAGATCATCATCGACGGCCAGCGCGTCACCGGTCCGCTGAAGATTTCCGGCATGGCGTTTCAGGCCCCCTCGCTGCTGCCCTGGCGCACCACGCTGGACAACGTGCTGCTGCCACTGGAGATCGTCGAGCCCTACCGCAGCGAATTCAAGGATCGCAAGCGCGAGTTTGTCGAACGCGCCGGCCGGCTGCTGGAGAGCGTGGGCCTGGGCGGCATGGAGAAAAAGTATCCGTGGGAGCTCTCGGGCGGCATGCAGCAGCGCGCCAGCATTTGCCGGGCCCTGATCCACGAGCCCAAGATGCTGCTGCTCGACGAACCCTTTGGCGCGCTCGATGCCTTCACCCGTGAAGAGCTGTGGTGCACGCTGCGCGACCTCTGGGAGGCGCAACGCTTCAACGTCATCCTGGTCACGCACGATCTGCGCGAATCGGTCTTCCTGGCCGACACCGTGTACTGCATGAGCAAGAGCCCGGGCCGCTTCGTCGTGCAGCGCGAGATCCCGATCCCGCGCACGCGCGATCTGGAAGTCACCTACACCAAAGAATTCAGCGACATCGTGCACGAACTGCGTGGCCACATCGGTGCGATGCGCAAGGCCGGCATGGCAATCAACCAGTAACCAGGGCAACGCGACATGAACAAGAAACAAGTCGAGCGCTGGTCGCCCATGATCCTGCTGGTGGCCATCCTCATCATCTGGGAAATCATCACCCGGGGTTTCCAGGTCTCGGAATTCATCTTCCCCAGCCCTTCGCGGATCTGGGAACAGACGATGGAGTTCAAGTACATCATCCTCGGACACGCCTGGCGCACCTTCTGGGTGACCATGGCCGGCTTCGGCATCGCCATCGTGGTCGGTGTGCTCGGCGGCTTCCTGATCGGCAGCTCGCGCCTGGCTTACGCCGCCATCTACCCGCTGATGACCGCCTTCAATGCCCTGCCCAAGGCGGCCTTCGTGCCCATCCTCGTGGTCTGGTTCGGCATCGGCGTGGGCCCGGCCATCCTGACCGCCTTTCTCATCAGCTTCTTCCCCATCATGGTCAACATCGCCACCGGCCTGGCGACACTGGAGCCCGAGCTGGAAGACGTGCTGCGCGTGCTCGGCGCCAAGCGCTGGGACGTGCTGACCAAAGTCGGCCTTCCGCGCTCCATGCCGTACTTCTTCGGCTCGCTCAAGGTGGCCATCACGCTGGCCTTTGTCGGCACCACGGTGTCGGAAATGACGGCATCGAACGAAGGCATCGGCTACCTTCTGATCTCCGCCGGCAGCTCCATGCAGATGGGCCTGGCCTTCAGTGGCCTGCTGGTGGTGGGTGTCATGGCCATGGCCATGTATGAACTGTTCAGCTACATCGAAAAGCACACGACGGCCTGGGCACATAGACGATGACCCCCCCGCGCCGCGCTGCGCGCGTCACCCCCCCAGGGGGCGACACTGGCGGCCCGGCAGAGCCGGTTCCGCGGTGCCCTGGGCTGGAATCCCCCGCTCTCTTCGGCAACGCTCTTTCACACGCCCTGAATCCCCATGAACCACGATCAGATCCGCCGCCATTTGCACCACGCCAACGAGGTCGCCAAGCGCGCGGCCAGCATGGGACGGCACCCGTTTGGTGCCTTGCTGGTCGCGCCCGATGGCGAGACGGTGCTGGCCGAGCAAGGCAACATCAACACGGTCAACCACGCCGAATCGACGCTCGCGCGCCACGCCGCCGACAACTGGCCCGGTGAGTACCTGGGCCGCTGCACCCTGGTCACCACCTTCGAGCCCTGTGCCATGTGCACCGGCACCGTCTACTGGGCCAACATCGGGCGCATCGTCTACGGCGCCAGCGAAGCGGCCTTGCTGGCACTCACAGGTGACCACGAAGAAAACCCCACGCTCTCATTGCCCTGCCGCGAGCTGCTGGCCCGGGGCCAGAAGTCCATCGAGGTTGTGGGGCCGGTGCCCGAACTCGAAGCCGACATGCTGGCGCCACACCAGGGTTTCTGGGCCGCGCGCTGATCGCGGCGGCCTGTGTCGCCGGCCGGGTCGGCGGACTCAGGCTGGCTTGAAGTTGGCCGCCACGCGCTGACGCAGGTAGTCGCCAGCGCTGATCGGCGGGTACTTGCGCGCCGGGCCTTCGATCACCGCATCGCGGTTCGCCTGGCAAAAGAAAGCCAGGCTGTAGCGCGGTCCCGTGTACTCGCCCGGCAAGGGGTTGCGCACGCGGTGGAAATTCGACGGCAACTGGTCGTCGCTCCAGCGCATCAGCATGTCACCGATGTTGCAGGTGATCAGGTCCTCCTGCGGCTCGATCGGTGTCCAGGCCTGGCTCTCCATGTCCTTGCCCGGACAGACTTGCAGGCCACCCTGACCGGCGCGCTGGAACAGCAGGGTAAGGCAGTCAAAATCGGTGTGAGCGCCAGCGCGCCACAGACCCGGGGTCTGCTGGTCCTGTGGCGCCATGCCGAAATAGTGCAGCAGGCGCAGTGTGCTCTGGTAACTGGCCGCAGAAGGATCGTGCGCATGTTCAAAAAAGTCGGGTGCAAAACCCAGCTTGTCGGCGAAGCAGGACAGCACCTTCATGGCCACCGTCCAGCACTGGCGCTCGAACGTCAGCAGGGTGTCGCGAAACCCGGCCAGCTCCCGATCGCTGGGCCAGAGCCCGGTCATGTGCGGCCGCGTGATCTGGTACGACTCTTTCTGATCGGGCGTGCCGGTGGACGGCCGCACCTGGGCTCGGCTCTCCCAGCCCACGTTGTTGGCTTTCTGGTGCGGGTATTGCGCCTTCACCGCGTCGGGCAGGGCGAAGAAGCGCTCGGTGATGGCAAAGGCTTCTGCCACATCGGCCGTGTCGATGCCGTGGTGGGCGATCTGGAAGAAGCCGACGTCGACCGCCGCATCCCAGAGCGCGTCGGCGATCTCGGCGCGGCGCTGGTCAAAATGGGACAGGTCGATGCGGCGGACGTCCCGGGTGTGGGTATCGGTCCCCTGGGCGCCCATGCGGGATTCCCGGGCGAGTTCGGTGGCGACGGACATGGTGTGCTTTCCTGCAAAAAAGGGATACAACGGGTCGCGGTCGTTGCGCAGGCGTGGAATCACAGCGTGAGCCTTGCATCCCGAAACCCGCGTGACCGCGGTGACACGGTGCGAGGACCCCGGGGGGCCAGCGCACAGCGTCGGCTTCAAGAGCAATTCCCGACCGCTCCGGATACAGAACCCGGGCGGGTGAACGCTTCTACTCTTGGGCCACAACAAGCAGGTTTCACGCCAGCGCACACCTGGCCGCAGGAGCACACTGGGCCAGCGACCGGCGCTCTGCAGCGTGCTGGCATGGAACCTGCACCCCGCCACAGCCTCCGCCAACCCGATTCCCTACCCGATACCCGCATGAACCTGCTCCCGGAAAGCCCCTTGAACGAACGCGACGGCCTGTACCTGCGGCGCGCCATCGACCTGTCCCGCGTTGCCACCCAGCGCGGCAACCGCCCCTTCGGTGCCGTGATCGTGGGCGCCAACGACGAGGTGCTCGCCGAGGTCTGGAACAGCAACGGCGAGACCGGTGACTGCACCGCCCATGCGGAGGTCAATGCGGTTCGCCTGGTCAGCCCGAAGGTGGGTCGCGAGGTCCTGGCTGGTGCCACGCTGTATTCCTCGGCCGAGCCCTGCGTGATGTGCGCCGGCGCCATTTTCTGGAGCAACATCGGACGGGTGGTCTTTGGCATCGATGCGGAGCGCCTGCGGGTGTTCCGCGGCGAGCGGTCCGAACAGCGCGACGCCGAGCTGTCCTGCAGGGACGTGTTCGACCATTCGCCCCACCCCATCGAATGCATCGGACCTGCGCTGCTGGCCGAAGCCTGCGCGCCGCACGAAGGATGCTGGAAAGTCTGAACCGCCACCCCGCAGCAACCGACATGAACGAGCTGATCGAAGACCATCTCCCGAACCGCAGCAAGCCCGGGCGCGAACGCATGCTCACGGCGATCCGCGATGCCGCCATCATCGAATTCAGCCGACACGGTTTCAATGGTGCGTCCACCAAGGCGATCGCCGAGCGCGCCGGTCTGAGCAAGCCCCACCTGCACTATTACATCAGCAGCAAGGAAGAGCTCTACGAAGAGCTGCTGTATGAAGTGCTCAACGGCTGGTCGGGTGCTTTCGCCTTCGACAGCAGCAGCGACGATCCCAAACACGTGCTCAGCCACTACGTGCGCCGCAAGCTGGACTACGCGCTCGACAACCCCGGGCTCTCCGGCATCTTTACCAGCGAGGTGCTGGGCGGTGGCCGCCATCTCGGCAAATACTGGCCGGTGGCGCTGAAGTCGACGCAGAAGAAAGTGGAGCTCATCAACCGCTGGATCGCCGATGGCCGCCTGCGCCCACTGGATGCACGCCTGCTCCTGATGCAGATCTGGGGCATGACCCAGCACTACGCCGACTACAGCGTTCAAGTGAAGGTGATGCTCGAACTCGCACCCGACGAGGCGATCGACCGCGAGCCCATCGTGCAACAACTCACCAACTCGGTGCTGCTCACCTGCGGGCTCGCACCAGACTGAAGCACCAAACAAGGCTGGCGGTGCACAGCGAAGGCCAAACCGCCGCCGACTGCGACCAAAACGGCGACAGACCAGCTGGCACAGGGATTGCAAGAGTTTGACCAATCGATCAAACCCAACGGTCAAGCCACATGCCAGACACCACCACCGCCTCTGCCACCCCAGCCAACGCCGCTTCCGATCAACCGTTCACCGTGCTGCTGGCCCGCTCCGGACAGACACTCGATGTGGGCGCAGGCGAGAGCATCGCCGATGTCCTGCAACTCGCAGGCATCGCCCTGGACACCGTGTGCGAACAGGGCGTGTGCGGCACCTGCGTCACGCCCTGGCTGGCAGGCGACCCCGAGCACCGCGACAGTTGCCTGAGCATCGAAGAGCGCCGCACCCACCTGGCCGTCTGCTGCGCCCGCAGCCGTGGCGCATCCCTGACCCTGGATCTGTGAGGCCGGCCATGCGAGTGCTTGTGATCTATTGCCACCCGGTGGAAACCAGCTACAACGCGGCGCTGCACACCGAAGTGCTGAAAGGTCTGCGCCAGGCAGGGCATGAGGTCGATGACTGCGACCTGTATGCCGAGGGCTTCAACCCGGTGCTCTCGCGCGAAGAGCGCCTGGGCTACCACGAGGTGCCCAGCAACCGCCTGCCGGTACAGGGTTACGTGGACCGGCTGCTGTGGGCCGAAGCCGTGGTGTTCTGTTTCCCCACCTGGTGTTTCGGCATGCCCGCCATGCTCAAGGGCTTCTTCGACCGGGTATTGATGCCCGGGGTGGCTTTTGACATCAGCGATCCAGAAAACGTCAAGCCATCGCTGACGCACATCAAGCGCATTTCGGCTGTGGTCACCTATGGCCGCCCGCGCTGGACCGCGCTGCTGATGGGCGATCCGCCCCGCAAGTCGGTCACCCGCTACCTCCGCCTGCTCACCGGCGGCAAGGCGCGCGTCGACTACCACGCGTACTACCACATGAACGTGGCAACCCCTCCGCGGCTGGACGCCTTCAAGTCCCGCGTGGGTCGCGCCATGGCGCAGCTGGCCTGAACCGATCGAGACCCCCTATGCCGCTCCACTCCCACCCCACGCGCCTGCAGCGCGTCCGCTTGCCACAATGGCTGCTACCGGCCACCTGGCCCCGGCAAGGCAACGAACCCGCCCTGGCCGATCTCCACCTCTCATCTGGCCGCATCGGCCGTGTTGTCCCCCACAGCGCCGTGGAGCAGGGGACCGGTGCCTGGGACCTGGCGGGAGCACCTGTGCTGCCCGGTCTGGTCGACGCCCACACCCACATCGACAAGGCGTTCACCCTGCCCCGCATGGGCGCGGTCAAACCCGGCCTGCTGGGCGCAATCGAGGCCATGATGCTCGACCGCCAGAGCTGGACCGAAGCCGACCTGCGCGAGCGGACCAGCCGCGCGCTGACCTGGGCCTGGGAAGCGGGTGTGGTGCACCTGCGCACGCACTGCGACTGGTGGGAACCCGACGCCCAGCCGCTGGCCTGGAACATCCTGCGCGAACTGGCCCACGACT
>JBFHEQ010000176.1:0-7066 GCA_041584075.1 Hydrogenophaga sp. | reverse complement strand
GAACCAGTTCATCAAGGCCGTGGATCCACGCTCTTCGCCATCAAGGTGTTCGAGCACGAGTCTGGCCAGTCGCACGCCGTTTTCGGCCCGTTCGGTGTAGCGGCCGAGCCAGAACAGGTTTTCCGCAGCGCGGCTGGTGACAGGGCGTTCCTGATGAGCGAGCGCCAAGGTGGTTGGCGCGGACTGCAGCAAGGTGGTGTGGTCCACTTCACCCTCGGTGATGACCCAGCAGTCGGCGCTGCTGCCACCACGCTGCATGGCGGCAATGAGTTCACCGCGCGGAGCCAGGCGGACCAGTCCCCCGGGCAGCACGCGCCAGGACTGGGGACCATCGGAGAGGGCAAACACCCGCAACATGGCTGACCGAGGCGTGATCTGTCGGTCGGCCCAGGTCGGTGTTTGTGACAAGGGCAGCCACGACTGGACGGTGTAGTCGTCCGGGTGGCGCAGCATGCGGCCCGACCACTCGTCGAGCGCCCGCTGGCTCTGCGCCTGGCCCATGGTGGTTTCGACCCCGGAACGCGGGTAGGTGGCCTTGATCACGCTCTTTTTCAACAGCGGCAAGACCTCGCGCAAGGCCGCATCTTCTCCGCACCACCACGTGTTGAGCGAAGGGAGTATCAACTCTTCGTTCAACAGGTGGCGGCTGATGGCAGGCAGGAAACCCAGCAAGGCGCTGGATTCCAGTGGCGCCGAGCCCGGCGCGTTGGCCAGCAACAGGTTGCCTGCCCGCAGTACCTGCATCAGTCCGGGCACCCCCAGCGTGGAGTCAGAACGCATCTCCAGCGGATCCAGCCATTCATCGTCCAGGCGTTTGATCAGGGCATTCACCGGCTCCAGGCCCCTCAGGGTCTTGAGGTACAGCCGCTGGTCGCGCACGGTGAGATCGTTGCCCTCGACCAGCGTGAGACCCAGATAGCGGGCAAGGTAGGCGTGTTCAAAGTAGGTTTCGTTGTACGGGCCCGGTGTCAGCAAGGCGATGCGCGCGTTGTCGCCTTCGGGCGCCATTTTTTTGATGCCGTCCACCAGGGCGCTGTAGCTGGCGGCCAGACGCTGAACCTTGATGCCGGAGAAGGCTTTTGGAAACTGGCGCGCGATGGCGATGCGGTTTTCCAGCAGGTAGCCCAGGCCCGATGGTGCCTGAGTGCGCTGGCCGACCACGGACCAGGTTCCGTCGGGGCCGTGTGCCAGATCAAAGGCCACGATGTTGAGCCAGGTGTCGCCAGGCGGCCTGACGCCTTGCATCGCCCTCAGGTAGCCTGGGTGCCCTTGCACCAGGGCTGCCGGCAGCATGGCGCGTTTGAGCAGCTCTCTTGACCCGTACAGGTCGGCCATGACGCTGTTGAGCAGGTGTGTCCGCTGGAGGACGCCGGCCTCGATGTGTGCCCAGTCCTGCGGACTGACCAACATGGGGAAGAGGTCGAGTGCCCACGGTCGCTGAACGCCTTTGGCGGCGTCCGCGTAGACGTTGTAAGTGACCCCGTTGTCCCGGATCTGGCGTTGCAGATTGTGGGCGCGGCGGTTCAGGTCGCCAATGCCATCGGCGCCCAGGTGATCGAAAAAACTGTCCCAGTGGGCGTTGAGCGGCGTGTCAAGGGGCCCGCCATCGCCCACGACCCCGCGCATCTCGCACAGGTGTCCGGCGTCGGCAGGCCGTGACAGGCCGGAGGCCCAGGCACCTGCGGTGCCAAAGCCGGGTGCACCAAAAGAGGGATTGGAAGGGTCGGGTTTCACTGCCGGCAAGTATGCCAGTTCATGGAAGGGGGAAAAACGGGACGGAGTCCGGCTTTTCTCGGTATTTCACCCTTTATGGAGCTTCCGCACAACCGGCGCCGTGCGCGGCGTCACTTTTGGGAGGGCTCAGGTCAGCGAGGCTCTTCAGAGCAAGGGCAAGGTGTCGAACGTGGCGTAGGTGTTGCGCAACCAGGTTTTGACGCGCTGGCGCTCCAGCATGCCCAGGGCTTCGGGGCCGCTGGTGGTGTGGATGGCTGCCCAGAAACTGGCGTTGCGTTTGTCAATCTTGCGCATGCTGCCTTCGTGCAATTGGCCCAGGGTGACCACCTGGCCGCCCAGGGCCAGGGCCTTTTTGAGGGCCGCAGAGCTGTCCAGCAGCGAAAAATCCGACCCTCTTCCCTCGTTCTTGACGATGAAATAGTTGGGTCCCGGGCCATAGGTGTTGATGAGGCGGTCGAGCAGGTCCACCGAATCCTTGCCTGCGTCGGCGATGTGCCAGAAATTCACGGTGACCCCCATGCTGCCCAGCAAGGCCAGCACGTCCGAATCGCGCATCCAGCGCGCCAGCGGTGCCGCAGTTTGCGCGGCCAGATCGACGATGACGCTGCGTTGGTGGCCGACGGCTGGCGTGTCCTCAAATGCACTGGCGATCAAGTCCAGCCCTTCGTAGGTGTCGACCACCACGGGCGCCGCATAGTCCGCGTAGAAACGGGTGAACGAAGTGTGGGAGCGGTCGGTGTCGAATCCCGTGAAGGGTTGGCCCCGGTCAATGAAGTATTGGGCGAGCACGCGAGCTGCGACCGATTTGCCCACGCCGCCTTTTTCGCCGCCGATGAGGTTGAGAGTTGCCATGTTGTTGCAGGTTTCCTGAATGAGACGGTGAAAGGGGCCGACGCCTTGGGTCGGCCCCTGGTTTCAGTTGGGCTTTTTGTGCCGCAGATCCAGCGTGAAGGGGAACTCACGACTGCCCGGCACGTGGATGGTCGCCGGTGGCACGACCATTTGTCCGGGCGTGTGGCCCATGGCCTTGAAGCGCGACAGGCGCCGGCTTTCCGCTTCGAAGGAGTTCACGGGGAGGTTTTCGTAGCTCAGGCCGCCCGGATGGGCCACGTGGTATTCGCAGCCACCAATCGAGTGTTTGGACCAGGTGTCCACAATGTCGAAGGTGAGTGGCGCGTGCACGCCGATGGTGGGATGCAGGCTGCTGGGCGGGTTCCATGCTTTGTAGCGCACACCTGCGACGTATTCGCCCACCGTGCCGGTGTTTTGCATGGGCAGTGCTTCGCCGTTGCAGGTGACCACATAGCGGCTCTGGTTCATGCCCGTGACGCGCACCTCGATGCGCTCCAGTGAGGAGTCCACATAGCGTGCGGTCCCGCCCGGTGCGCCTTCTTCACCCATCACATGCCAGGGCTCCAGTGCATTGCGCAGCGTCAGCTCCATTCCATGGGTGTTGGTCGATCCGATCATGGGGAACCGGAATTCGTAGTGGGGCGCAAACCAGCTGGGGTCGAAAGCATAGCCGGCGCGGTTCATGTCGGCGATCACGTCGTCGAAGTCCTGCTTGATGAACGTGGGCAGCATGTAGCGGTCGTGCAGCTCCGTACCCCAGCGGGTGGCCGGTGCCTTGAACGGGTTCTTCCAGAAGCGGGCGACCAGCGCGCGCAGCAAGAGCTGCTGGACACTGCTCATGTGCGGGTGCGGCGGCATCTCGAACGCGCGCAGCTCCAGCAGGCCCAGACGTCCCGTTGCCGAGTCGGGCGAGTACATCTTGTCGATGGAAAACTCGCTGCGGTGGGTGTTGCCTGTCACATCGATCAGGATGTTGCGCAGCGTGCGGTCGACGATCCACGGCGGCATGGTTTGCCCATAGACCTCGCGGTTCTGGTAGATCTGTTCGATCGCGATTTCAAGCTCGTACAGCTGGTCGTTGCGGGCTTCGTCCACACGAGGCGCCTGGCTGGTGGGACCGACGAACATGCCGCTGAAGAGGTAGCTCAGCGACGGGTGGTTGTGCCAGTACAGCAGCAGACTGGCGAGGAGCTCGGGTTTGCGCAGGAACGGGCTGTCGGCCGTTGTGGCGCCGCCCATCACGAAGTGATTGCCGCCGCCGGTGCCAGTGTGACGGCCGTCGGTCATGAACTTCTCGGCCGACAGGCGCGATTCAAAGGCTGCGTTGTAGAGGAATTCGGTGTTCTTCACCAGCTCGCGCCAGTGGGTGACCGGGTGGATGTTGACCTCGATCACGCCGGGGTCGGGGGTGACTTGCAGCAGCTTCATGCGTGGATCGCGGGGAGGTGGGTAGCCTTCCAGCACCAACTGCATCTTCAGCTCTTCGGCGGTGGCTTCAATGGCGGCCAGCAAATCCAGGTAGTGCTCCAGCTTTTCCAGCGGTGGCATGAAGACATAGAGCACGGAAGAGGGCTTACCCACCACCTCGGCCTTGGGCCCGCTGGCGCGGCGGGGATCTCGCACCTCCACGCACAAGGCGGTCCGACCCACCCAGTGGGCGGATTCGTTCAGGCCAGGCACGCGGTCGATGTCGGCGGGCTCGGTTTGCGCTGCGGTTCGCGCGTTGGCGGAAGGGCTTGACATCAGCGATGCCATGCCGGTCGGCGTCTGGAATTTGCGGGGGGCTTCGCCAGCCTGGTCTGAACCGGCCACGTAGCGTGCCGCCATGGCGCTGCGGGGCGCAAGGTTGGGGCGCTGGCTGGTGGGGTCCTGCTCCACCATGTAAGGGTAGTCGGCCTCGTTGACCCAGGGCAGGGAGTCCAGCGGCAGGCGCAATCCCATGGGCGAGTCGCCTGGCATCAGGTACATGCGTTCGTCCCGCAGGAACCACTGACCAGTGGTCCACACCGGGCCAATGGCGAGCGGGGCATCCACGGGTTTCAGGGGCAGCAGGTAACCCACCACCGAATCGAGTTTCTGGGTGAAGACGCGGCGCAGGCGCACACGCTCCATCTCATCGTCCAGCCGGGAGTTGAACGGATCCACGTTGACCGGCAGACGGCGCTCGCGCCACAGGTAATACCAGACGTCTTCGTAGGCGGGCTGCATGAACTGGTCGGTAATGCCCAGCTTGCGCGCCAGCGTCAAGGTGAATCGTTTGGCATCTTCGCTGGTGTAGTGTGTGGGTTTGCGCTCGTCCACGAACAGCGCGGGGTTGGCCCAGACTGGCTCCTTGTCGGCACGCCAGTAGATGTTGAGCGCCCAGCGTGGCAACTGCTCGCCTGGGTACCATTTGCCCTGGCCGAAGTGCAGGAAGCCGCCCTGGCCGTATTCGTCGCGCAGCTTGTGCACCAGCTCCGTGGCAAATCCGCGTTTGGTGGGGCCGAGGGCGTCGGTGTTCCATTCGGCCGCATCGCGGTCGCCGGCGGCCACAAAAGTGGGCTCGCCACCCATGGTCAGGCGCACGTCGCCAGCGAAGAGTTCGGTGTCCACCTTGTCGCCCAGCGACAGCACGGACGCCCACTGCTCTTCCGTGTAGGGCTTGGTGACCCGGGGTGACTCGTAAATGCGGGTAACGCCCATGTGGTGGGCGAACGTGACTTCGCTCTTGCTCACGCCACCTTCGATGGGCGCCGCACCCGACGGCAGGGGCGTGCAAGCCAGCGGGATGTGGCCTTCGCCAGCCATCAGGCCCGAGGTGGCGTCCAGGCCGATCCAGCCGGCGCCTGGGAGGTAGACCTCGCACCAGGCGTGCAGATCGGTGAAATCGACTTCGGTGCCGCTGGGGCCGTCCAGCGCTTTCACGTCGGACTTGAGCTGGATCAGGTAGCCCGACACGAAGCGTGCGGCCAGGCCGCAGTGGCGCAGCAGTTGCACCAGCAGCCAGCCCGAGTCACGGCAGGAGCCGCTGGCCAGTGCCAGGGTTTCTTCGGGCGTCTGCACGCCGGGTTCCATGCGGATCAGGTATTTGATGTCCTGGCTGAGCATCTGGTTCAGTTCGACCAGGAAAATGACCGTGCGCCGTTTGGTGCGGTCGATCTTGTCCAGGTAGGCCTTGACCAGCGGCGTGACGGGATCAGGTGTCAGGTACGGCGCGAGCTCTTCCTTGAGTTCCGGGTCGTAGGTGAAGGGAAACTCTTCGGCGTCGGGCTCCAGGAAAAAGTCGAACGGGTTGTACACGGCCATTTCGAACACCGCATCGACCGTGACCTTGAATTCATCCACCTTTTCCGGAAACACGAGGCGGGCCTGGTAATTGGAGAACGGATCCTGCTGCCAGTTGACGAAATGGCCTGCGGGCTCGACCTTGAGCGAGTACGAAACGATTTTTGAGCGGCAGTGGGGTGCGGGGCGCAGCCGGACAATTTGAGGGCCCAAGTCGACCAGGCGGTCGTACTTGTAGTGGGTCATGTGGCTCAGGGCGGCGTGAATGGCCATGGAGTTCCTTCTTTTCTGGTGATCGATAACGGTTGCCGCAGGCTTTCGCGGCGTGCGATCCATCTAGCAAGTCTCACGCCAAAGGGTAGCAGGGAAAGCCGGTGTCCGTCGAAGTGCGAGCTTCAAAAAATCGGGAAAGATGTGGTCGCGCTTGAGCCGACCCCTGTGGCGGACGCGCTTTGGGAGGCGCTTCTGCGGGCAGGCCAGAAGGCCGCACAGATGGAGCCTCTGGGGCCACGGCGTCTGCGGCAACCGTTGTGGGCTGCTCAGGCATCGAACTGATGGCTGCCAAGCTTGTCACGGGTACCGGCACGCGAAACCCGCCTTTGCGGGTCACCGGCCGTCCTCATGCTCGGGGGCCGGCTTTGGCGATCAGCTGCGGGCCACGTCGATGGCTCCCAGGGTGGAGCGCAATATGCCGTTGACCCAGGGCGCCATGTCCCCGATGCCGTCAAGCAAACCGCCCACGGTCAGGCCACACAGGTTCAAGAGATTGGACTGGGCACGCGCCGAACCTTGGCCGTCGATGGGCAGCAGCGATTGGCGCACGGCTTCGGAGAGACCGTCGAGTTCCATGATCTTCAGCCTTGCGGGCGTGGATGTCGCTGTCATGCCCATGTGAGACCAGTAGGCCAGGGCTATGCTTTCGAGAAAGCTGGGGTCCATCGAGGCAGACATCGCCTCGCTGACCCAAGGAATCAGGGGCGTCAGGTGAGTGATCTTGCTTTCGTCGGACAGTGCATGGTCGACAAGAGCGCTGGTTTGCCCCATGAATTGGGCAAGGGACGTCTTGAAAGCTTCAAACTGGGTGTCGTCGTTCATGGGGTCGGGCCTGCAGGGGTGGAAAGGCGCTCCGCCCAATCAGGAAATCCTGTCCGGGTGAAGCGTGTGTCCCATGCTGTATCGGCGGAGGTGGGGCCGGACTTGAATCAGCCCCCCACGT
>JBFHEQ010000175.1:0-7088 GCA_041584075.1 Hydrogenophaga sp. | reverse complement strand
CTGTTTCCGGCGCAGATGCGGGCGCCGGACCATAGTCGGTGACGGGCACCAGCCGACGCAAAACCCGGTAGTCAACCGCTTGATCCAGCGCCCGCGCCATGGCCTCCAGGTCGGGCTCCCCCACCCCGTCCAAAGCAGCCTCGGCGGCGAGCGCAGGCTCTGGCGAATGGGCGGCAGTCGCCGGCGCGGCGCGGACTGTCGCCGGTTTGGGTGAAGGCACCGGGGGGTCAAACTCGAAACTCGATTGCTTCATGCTGAAAGCCTGCTGAAAAGACGGGGGAGGGTTGTACGCGCCCTCCAGCAGACAACACCACAATCACAATGACAACCCCAAACCGAAGAGCCGATGGGAGCGAAATCCCGTTCTGATGTGGCCGGTGCCGCCGCGCAGGCTCCGCGCAACGCGAAAGGGCCAGGGGGAGAGAAGCCCGGGTCGTGCAAACCAGAACAAGGCCCGAACAAGCCAGGAAGACTGCATTTTATCCACCCCACAGCCACGCAATCCTTTGGCCAACAAGCCTATTGCACCTGGGGCTTGCGGTGTTGCCTGCACCAGAAAAGCGCTGAAACCCCGGTTTCTTCACTCACCGGCTATTGGTGCACTGCAACAGATTTCCACCAAGGTGCCGATAAGACCGACAAGAAACAGCAACAGGGTCCCGACGCCACCCACCCGGCCAAGGCCGCATCCTCCAAACATACACACACACCATGCGCACCAATCTTCCAGTCTCCCAAAGGGAGTTTGTTCTTCCAGACGACGCCACGCTCGTGTCGACAACCGACCTCGAAAGCCGCATCACCTATTGCAACCCCAGCTTTGTGGCGGTGAGCGGCTACAGCCGAGACGAGCTGATCGGCCAGCCCCACAACCTGGTGCGCCACCCCGACATGCCGACAGAAGCGTTCCGCGACATGTGGACCACCCTGCAAAGCGGGTCCCCCTGGTCGGCCATGGTCAAGAACCGCCGTAAAAACGGCGATCATTACTGGGTGTTGGCGAACGCCACTCCCGTCCTGGAAAACGGGCAGGTCGTGGGCTACATGTCGGTCCGGACCAAGCCAACGCGGGATCAGGTCGAACAGGCCGAGGCTTTGTATGCCCGCATGCGCAAGGAAGCCGCAGCGGGCAATCCCATCCTCGCGCTGCGCCAAGGACAGGTGATGCACACCGGATGGGTGGGCCAGCTCAAACGCCTGACCCGCCTCACCATGGGTCGCCGCATCGGCCTCACCTGTGTGGCACTGGCGACCTTGGGCGTCCTGCTCGGCAATTACCTCGCCCAGCACGGTCCGTGGGCGCTGGCTGGCGCTGTGGTGTTGCTGGCCATCATGAGCCTCTTCGGCAGCCTGGTTTTGCGCCGCGCCATGCTCTCGCCGCTGGAAAATGCGGTGAACTTCGCCAACCGCATGGCCGCCGGGGACCTCTCGGCCCGCATGGCAGGCAAGGCCAGCGGCGAATTCGGCGAGCTCGCCCGCGCCTTGAACCAGCTCAATGTCAACCTGCAAGCCGTGGTGTCGGATGTGAAGCACGAAGTTGAGGGCGTACAGGTGGCGTCCAACGAGATCGCTTCGGGCAACAACGACCTCTCGGCCCGCACCGAATCCCAGGCCAGCAGCCTGGAGGAGACCGCGGCCTCCATGGAAGAACTCACCAGCACCGTGGGGCAAAGCGCCAACTCGGCACGGGAGGCCGGTGTGCTGGCCGACCGGGCCATGCAGGTGGCCGGTGAAGGCAACGCGGCCATGGGCCGGGTGGTCACCACGATGGAGCAGATCAATCGCTCGTCGGTTCAGATCAGCGACATCATCCAGGTGATTGAGGGCATCTCCTTCCAGACGAACATCCTGGCCCTCAACGCAGCCGTCGAAGCGGCCCGCGCAGGCGAACAGGGCCGCGGATTTGCGGTCGTGGCCGCCGAGGTGCGCAGCCTGGCGCAGCGCACCTCCACCGCCGCCAAGGAAATCAAGGTGCTCATCGACGAATCCGCCACCCAGGTGTCAGCAGGCGGCCAGCTGGTTCAGGACACGGGCAAGACAATCGCCAACGTGGTTACCGCCGTCAGCCAGGTCAACAGCCTGATCGCCGAGATCACCAGCGCTGCGCGAGAGCAGTCGTCAGGGCTGGACCAGATCAACCAGGCGGTGGGTCAACTGGACTCGGTCACCCAGCAGAACTCAGCCATGGTCGAAGAACTCGCTGCGGCGGCCAGCTCGCTGCAGGCCCAGGCCAAGGTCATGAAAGAATCGGTCCAGATCTTCCGCATGGGCTGATGCTCCCTAGGAACAACCCGCGCTTGCAGGTGCTGCGCGGGCCTTTTTCCGCATGGGTGTTGCCGCCGCTGGCCTTGTCAATCAGGCGAAGTTTCCCTTGTCCGATCTGGATGAAAGGGGCTGTCGCGCAAACCCGGTGACAAAAACTGGTCCAATAGGGGCATGCCACCGCAGCGCACAGCGTCGCACGACCCCAACCCATTTTCACCATCTGAAGTCTCCCCATGAGTGCCTTTTCCGACGAAACCGTGACCAGCGTCCACCACTGGACCGACCGCCTGTTCAGTTTCACCACCACGCGCGACCAGGCGTTGCGGTTCTCCAATGGCCATTTCACGATGATCGGGCTGCGCCAGGAAGGCAAGAAGCCGCTGCTGCGGGCCTACAGCATCGTCAGCGCCAACTACGAAGAACATCTGGAGTTCCTGAGCATCAAGGTGCCCGACGGCCCGCTGACATCCAAGCTCCAGCACATCCAGGTGGGCGACACCATCGTGGTTGGCCGCAAACCCACGGGCACGCTGCTGATCGATTACCTGCTGCCGGGCAAAAACCTCTATCTGCTGGGCAGCGGCACCGGGCTTGCACCGTTCCTGAGCATCGTGCGCGATCCGGAAACCTACGAACGGTTTGAGAAAGTCATCATCGTTCACGGCGTTCGACAAGTCGCCGAACTGGCTTACCAGGACTACCTCACCCACGAACTGCCGAAACACGAACTGCTCGGTGAGATGGTCAGCGAGCAGATGCTGTACTACCCCACGGTGACACGCGAGCCCTTCAAAAACCAGGGGCGCATCACCACCCTGCTCGAAAACGGGAAGCTGCAAGCCGACCTGTCGCTGCCACCACTGGACCCGGTTCGCGATCGCGTGATGATCTGCGGCAGTCCGGAATTGCTCAAAGACCTGAAGCACATCCTGGACACCCGGGGCTTCAAGGAAGGCAACACCACGACCCCCGGTGACTTCGTGATCGAGCGCGCGTTCGTCGAGCAGTGACATGGCGGCCGGCGGGATGGTTTCCAGCACCGGAGTGCCGCGCCGATTCATGGCGCCACCTCGACACTTGAACGACGCCGACCCGCCCGCCTCCACACACCATGTCCCAGGCTGAAACCGAACTCAAGCTGCTGCTGCCTGGCGCCGATGCGAGCACCATCCAGGCGCAGTTGCGCAGGCTGCCCCTCTTGCGGCGGCGCCAAACAGCAGAACAGTGGCTGAGCAACGTTTACCACGACACCCCGGAACACCGCTTGCGACAGGAACGGCATGCGCTTCGCATGCGCCGCATCGGCAACAGCCCCCCGGACGATGACAAAGGCAACAGGGAAACGGGAAGCACCTGGGTACAGACGTTCAAATCCGCAGGGACATCCCAGGGCGGCCTGAGTCAGCGTGGCGAGTGGGAAAGTGTGGAACCTGCGGGCCAACTGAACGAGCGAGCCCTGGCACACACACCCTGGCGATCACTGGACCCCGACGGCAAACTGTTCAAGACCCTGCAACCTTGTTTCGAAACACGGTGCCATCGAACGACATGGCAGCTGCACCGGTACGAAGGCGCACACATCGAAGTGGCCCTGGACATCGGTGACATCCGGGCGGGGACGCGCGCTGCCCCGATTCTTGAGCTGGAGCTGGAACTCAAAGAAGGCCCGCCCGAAGCGCTGTTCCATCTGGCTCAAGCGATCGCGAAAACGATCGCCGTGCTGCCTTGTGACGCCAGCAAGGCACAGCGAGGCTATCAACTCGCCGAGGAGGACACCGCCTCCGCGAGCAGGGCCCAGGCCATCCGCTGGCAGCCCGATATCGACCCCACGGCCGCCACCTCGCAGGCATTGGGCGAGATTTTTGAACACTTCACCCGCAACCTGGCCGCGCTGACCACTAGCGATGAGCCCGAGGTGGTCCACCAGGCCCGTGTGGCCTGGCGGCGCTGGATCACCGCTTTGCGACTGTTATCGCCCTGGATAGGGGTGCGTCCCGACACCAGTGGTCTGAAGCCATTGCTCAAGGCAATGGGGCACATGCGCGATCTCGACGTCTTGCGCCACGACACCCTGGCCCGCTGGCTGCCCTTGTTTGTGGGCGGAGACGCCCGGCGGGCAATCCTGGCTGAAACAACCCTGCGGAACATCGACGCCGCAAGAGCGACCCAGCGGGTGCGCACCCTTCTGGCCCTGGCAACCCCCGCGACTGGCCGTGCCCTGCTTGCAATGGCTCACAACCTGTCAACGCCGCCCGGTGCACCGGCGCCCGAGTCGCCCGCCCCAATTGGCAAGCCCGACAAGCCGTCAAGGAAACGGCGCCAGACAAAAGCCCATCCCCGTTGGGCTGCCGAACGGTTGGCGGCACTGGACCGGCGCTTGCGAAAAGCCATCCGGTCCAGCCGGTCGCCCGGTGCTGGGAAAAACGAACTTCACCGTGTCCGTTTGCGCGCGAAACAGGTCAGGTACGCAGCGGAACTGATGGGCGAGCTGGTGCCACAGAAAATCCACAAGGCCACGCTCAAAGAGTCGATCAACTTGCAGCGGAAAATCGGTGACGCCCGTGACCTCGAGCAGGCCGTCCTGTTGCTCGGCGCGCTGGCACTGGATGCCACCCTCATCGCATTTCTCCGAGGTGTGCTCGCCGAGCGAAACCACACTGGCTGAAACGCCCGTCGAGGCCAGCGCTTCTCTGATCGTCTGGCGTTCCACACCGGCGGCCATCATCCCTGCAACCCGTCATGAGCGAGACGGGTCATCCGAACATCAAGCCACCTTGAACATGGCCACACGGCCCTGCAGCCGTTTCGCCTGGTCTCGGACACTTTCAGCAGCGGCAGCGCTCTCTTCAACAAGCGCGGCATTTTGCTGAGTGATCTGATCGAGCCGGCCGATGGCCCCCGACACCTGCTGGATGCCGTTGTTTTGCTCGCCCGCCGAGTTCGCTATTGAGGCAATGATCCCGGAAACGCGTTGCACCGACTCAACGATCTCGTTCATGGTGGCTCCCGCGTCCGCCACCAACCGTGACCCCGACTCCACACGGTCAACGCTTTCCCCGATCAGGCGCTTGATGTCTTTGGCCGCATCGGCACTGCGTTGCGCCAGCGTTCGAACCTCGTTGGCCACCACCGCAAAACCTCGGCCGTGCTCACCCGCACGGGCCGATTCAACTGCTGCGTTCAACGCCAGAATATTGGTCTGAAACGCAATGCCGTCGATCACCGAAATGATCTCGCTGATGCGCTGGCTGCTGCCATTGATGTCCTGCATGGTGCCGATCACATGCGCGATCGCCACACCACCCCGTCTCGCCGTTTCCGCCGCCGACACCACCAGCTCACGCGCCTGTCCGGCTGCGGCATACCCCAGCCCGGCCGACGAGGCCACCTCGTCCATGGACGCAGCCGTTTCTTCCAGGTTGGCCGCTGCGCTTTCCGTGCGCCTGGACAGGTCGGCATTGCCCGAAGCGATCTCGGTACTCGCCGCGGTCATGGAGGCGACGCCCGTGCGGATGTCTTCGACCATCGAAGCCAGGGAACTTTGCATGTGCCCAATGCCCTCCAGCACACGCGCTGTCTCGTCACGGCCGGCGTATCCGACACGCCTGCTGAGATCGCCCTGGCCGATGCGTTCAATGGCATGGACGGCCGCCCGCAAGGGATCGGCGATGCGGCGGGAAATGATGTAGCCCAACACCAGTGAAACGGCCAGCATCGCAATCGCGACCACCGCCATCACCTGAACCGCGCGCCGTTGCAATTCGGCCAACGAACCAACAGCGCCGTCGACGCGTTTTCCAACACTTTCGCCGATCTCGGCGAGCGCTCCGTCAGCCGCCCGGATGTCGGCCTTGGATGGCTCCATCAATTGATTGGCGCGCCAGGGATCGTTGACCTCCCCCCGCTGAATGCCTACCAGTATTTTCTCCACCCCGTCGGCATAGTTGTTGATGCCCACCTGCATTCTCTGGAGTGCTGCCTGCTCCTCCACCTGCAGCAGCAGGTGCAACGCCGCCATGTTTTGGCGGGTCGCTTCGACCTGCTGCTTCCAGCTTGTTTCGTACCTGGCCAGCGCCTCTTCGTCGGCGAGATTGAGGAAAAGATCCTTTTCGTAGCGCCGCGTGTTTCCGATGGCAGCCCTCACATCACCCAGCGTGCTGACCGCCTTGACTTCGTCTTTCACCAGGGCCTGGCTGGTCCCCACCGCCTGGTTCAAGCTGTACCAGCCCGTCAGCGAAACCCCCAGCAGCCCCATCGAAAAAATGGACAACAGCAACAACAGTTTGGACTTGACCGAAATGTTTGATAGCCAATGCATGGCAACTCCTGTAGCGAGGTGATCGACTGCAGCCAGGATTGGTGCAGTGCACCATCTGTGTATCGGACACCCGACCGCCAACTTGATGTCTTCTCCGCGTTTCCAACCCCTTGGGAGTGAGAAAAAAAATCGACAACCGTCGTTCAATTTTTATAGCGGAAAAATCAGCCTGCGCAAAGGGATTTTCACAATCCCGTCACCCAAATAAGCTAAGCCGTCCGGAGCGATGCATCTGACGCCTGGCTGCAGGTGGCGGCATCTCTGCAGCCCATGTCAGTTCGTCCGCTCCACGATCAGGGACCGCCCTTTGCGCCCACCGAAACCCGACCAGCCATCCCGCTTGCCGAGCGCCTGGCGTGGCGCGCTTGAACGCATTAAATGGGGCGTTGACGCGCAGCCCAGGGATGCTTCACTGGAGCAGGCGCCGGTATCGCAGGCGATGCCTTCCCTCTTCGCAAACCCCATGGAAGACGCGCTATTTGTCCCGCCGCCGGTCGATCAGGCG
>JBFHEQ010000174.1:0-7119 GCA_041584075.1 Hydrogenophaga sp. | reverse complement strand
GTGATCCCGTTCGACGACGAGGCCGAAGCGATCGCCATCGCCAACAGCACGGATTACGGGCTCGTGGCCGGCGTGTGGACGGCCGATGGCGGGCGGCAGATGCGGCTCGCCAAGGCGATCCGCTCAGGACAGGTCTTCATCAACAATTACGGTGCCGGTGGCGGCGTCGAACTGCCGTTTGGCGGCGTGAAGTCCAGCGGTTACGGCCGCGAAAAAGGCTTCGAAGCCCTGCTCGGTTTCACCACCTTGAAAACCGTGGCCATTCGCCACGGATGATGTTTTCCCATCAGACCCAGAAGAAAGAACCGACATGCGCGTGAAAAACAAATCCATCATCGTCACCGGCGCCGGCAACGGCTTCGGTGAAGGCATTGCCAAACGGCTCGCGGCCGAAGGTGCCCAGGTCATCGTCAACGACATCGACACCGCCAACGGCGAACGCGTGGCCGCCGAGATCGTGGCCGCCGGCGGGCAGGCTTCATTCTTTGCCGCCGATGTCACGAAATCGGCCGACGTGAAAGCGCTGGTGGCCGCCGCCGTCGAGCGCCACGGCAAGCTCGACACCATGGTCAACAACGCCGGCTGGACCCACAAAAACCAGCCCGCGCTCGATGTGAGCGAAGACGAGTTCGACCGCGTTTACGCCATCAACGTCAAAAGCATCTACCTGTCGACCGTGCATGCCGTGCCCGCCCTGCGCGCCAACGGCGGGGGTTGCCTGATCAACATCGCGTCCACCGCCGGCGTGCGCCCGCGGCCTGGCCTCACCTGGTACAACGGCACCAAAGGCGCGGTCATCACCACCTCCAAATCGTTGGCGGCCGAACTGGGCCCCGACAACATCCGCGTCAACTGCGTCAATCCGGTGATGAACCCGTTCACGGGGCTGGGTGCGTCGTTTGCGGGTGGTGAACTCACCGAAGAGCGCCTCACCAAGTTCCGCTCCACCATCCCGCTGGGCCGGTTTTCCACCAACGACGATGTGGGCAACGCCGTGCTGTACCTCGCCAGCGACGAAGCCGCCTTTATCTCTGGCGTGTGTCTGGAAGTGGACGGCGCACGCTGCGTCTGAGGGCGGGTTTCTCGTCGCAAGCGCGACTGGGTGCTCGCTTCTACCCATGACCCGGCGGGGTATCGCGGCTATCCTGAGGGGTTGACGAATTGCGCTGTGCGCAGTCCACCCCAAGGAGACAAACCATGCTTCAACCCGGCCTCATGATGGACCGCCCCCTGCTCCTGTCCGACGTGATCGAACACGCGGCACTGCAGTACGGCGACGTGGAAGTGGTTTCGCGCGAAACCCATGGCCCCCTCTTCCGCTACACCTATGCCGATTGCGCGGTGCGGGCGCGCAAGCTCGCCAACGCGCTGGCCGGCCTCGGCCTGGAGCCCGGCCACGCCGTGGGCTCCATCGCCTGGAACAACCACCGCCATCTGGAGGCGTATTACGCCGTCTCGGGCAGCGGCATGGTCATGCACACCTGCAACCCCCGCCTGCACCCGCAGCAGCTGATCTACATCATCAACCACGCCGAAGACCAGGTCGTGCTGTTCGATGCCACGTTTGCGCCGCTGGTCAAAGGCATCGTCGCCCATTGCCCGAAGGTGAAAGCCTGGGTCTGCCTGGCCGATGCCGACAACACGCCCGCCATCGACGGTGTGGCCAACGTGATGGCCTACGAAACGCTGATCGAGCCATGCAGCGACGCCTTTGACTGGCCCAGCTTCGACGAACGCACGGGCGCGGCGCTGTGCTACACCTCGGGCACCACCGGCAACCCCAAGGGCGCGCTGTATTCCCACCGCGCCATCGTGCTCAACGCCATGTCGGGTTGCCTGCCCAGCGTGTTGGCCCTGGGGCCGGAATCGACGCTGCTGCCCGTGGTGCCCATGTTCCACATCAACGCCTGGTGCCTGCCCTATGCCGCGCCCATGGCGGGCACCAAATTGGTGTTGCCCGGTCCCAAGCTCGATGGCCAGTCGCTCTACGAACTCATGGAGGCCGAAGCCGTCACCATCAGCGCAGGCGTGCCCACGATCTGGCAGGCGTTGCTGGCCCATGTGGAAACCAACGGCTTGAAGTTCACCACCATGCGCTGCACCGGCGTGGGTGGCTCGGCCATGCCGCAGGCGCTGATCGCCAAGTTCATGGACAACTACAACGTGGAGGTCCGCCACGGCTGGGGCATGACCGAAACCACCGCCGTCGCCACCATCGGCACCCTGTCGCCCAAGAGCAAACAGTGGACGCCTGAGCAGCGCCATGCACTGATCGCCAAACAGGGCAAAAGCGTGTTTGGCACCGAGATCAAAGTCGTTGATGACAGCGGCGCGGCCCTGCCGCGCGATGGCGTGTCTCAAGGCGAGCTGATGGTGCGCGGCCAATGGATCATCAGCGCGTATTACAAGGGTGAAAAGTCGCCACTGGTCGACGGCTGGTTCCCCACCGGCGACATCGCGACCATCGATGCCGAAGGCGTGATGCAGATCCGCGACCGCACCAAAGACGTGATCAAGACCGGCGGTGAGTGGATCAGCTCCATCGACCTGGAGAGCGCCGCCGTGGGCCACCCGGCGGTGGCCATGGCCGCCGTGATCGGCGTGAAGCATCCCAAGTGGGACGAGCGCCCGCTGCTGTTCATCGTGCGCAAGCCGGGGCAGTCGGTGGAGAAGGAAGAGATCCTGGCCTTCCTCGCCGAGCGCGTGGCGAAGTGGTGGGTGCCCGACGATGTGGTGTTTCTGGAAAGCCTGCCCGTGGGCGGTACCGGCAAGGTGCAGAAAACCGATCTGCGCAAGAACTACGGCGGCGTGTTCAGCTGATTGCAGCCGATCGCGGTCCAAAAAAAAGCCTCCGCATGGCGGAGGCTTCTTGTTGTGGCAGTACAGGGCCCCGCCCTGTTGCCATCATTTCACTTCGGTGATGAACTGCTCGCGCGGGCGGCGCACCTTCTTCAGGTTCACCAGCCAGTCGCCTTCTTCCGCGCGGTAGCCCAGCGGCAGAATCGCCACGCTGCGCAGGCCGCGCTCGCGCAGGCTCAAGATTTCGTCCAGCTTGGCCGCGTCGAAACCTTCCATGGGCGTGCTGTCCACTTCTTCAAAGGCTGCCGCGATCAGTGAAGCGCCCAGGCCAATGTAGGCCTGGCGAGCGGCGTGCTCGAAGTTCACCTGGGCATCGCGCTTGGGGTAGAGGTTGAGCAACATCTGGCGGTAGTTTTCCCAGCCTTCGTTGGTGCCGCCGCGCTGTTCGTTGGTCATGTCGAACATGTGGTTGATGCGCTCGGGCGTGTAGTTGTCCCAGGCGGCGAACACCAGCAGGTGCGAGCCGTCGGTGATCTGCGCCTGGTTCCAGGCGATGGGCTGGATCTGGGCGCGCACCTCTTGGCTGGTCACCACGATGATCTCAAACGGCTGCAGGCCGCTGGAGGTGGGCGCGAGGCGCGCGGCTTCCAGAATGCGCTCCACTTTGTCCTGCGGCACCGCCTTGCTGGGGTCCATCTTTTTGGCAGCGTAGCGCCACTGCAGGGCGTCCAGCACGGCGGGGGCTTGGGTGGGTTGCGACAGATCGCTCATGAAAATCCTTGAATGGGGGTATGTCAGCCGAAGCTGGGGTCGATGGATGATGCTTCAAGTGCCATCGCTTTGCGGGCTGTCGCCTGGACGACTCGGGGTGGCCAGACTATGTCGGCGTCGGTGCACGCGATTCCTGGCAATCGGGTATACGGCGCATGGTGATCACGCCGAAAGGGCACTTCACCGCGCACAGCGCGCAGCCGGTGCAGCCCGGTTGGTCGTGCAGTACCGCATGTTTTTTCCAGTGCTGGGTCTCCAGCGACAGCACATGGGGCGGGCAGACCGCCACACACCAGCCGCAGCGCTGTGCAGCGCGCGGTATCGATGGTGGGCAAGGCCTTGCGTTCGGTCATGGTCGGATTGTGTGGGCATCCG
Organism: Hydrogenophaga sp.; assembly: GCA_041584075.1. Classification (GTDB taxonomy): domain Bacteria; phylum Pseudomonadota; class Gammaproteobacteria; order Burkholderiales; family Burkholderiaceae_C; genus Hydrogenophaga. The sequence goes on along the minus strand of JBFHEQ010000174.1, from coordinate 3,174 downwards.
CGCACCCGGGAGTCTGCGCGGCAGAAGGCGCATCGGCTGCAACCACGACCAACCGGTCTCCTGCGATGCGACCACCTGCGCCCAGGGGGCAACCCTGAGCTTGTCGGTCTCACCACACGATCCACGGCTTTCAGGCGTTTCGCTTCGATGCCTGACTGCTTCGTGCGCGGTGCCTTCAGATGCCTCAACAGCAGGGCAAGAAATGCACAAACAAGGCGCTGGGTCCATCGTTTCCCTCAAGGGGAGGACTTTTGTGGTCCGCAGTCCTCCTCTTGAGGGATGACGCTGCGTGCCAAGGATTTCAGTATTTATCTGTCGTTTCGACCGAGGCGATACCCACGTTTTTTAACGAACAGGAGAAACCCATGGCCAAGGAATCCATCATCCGCCCCAGCAAGAAAACGCCCCAGATGCGGGAGCTGCGCGTTGCGTTGCCCAGCGACATGCCCTTTGAAAAAATGGTTGAAGTGCTGAAGGTTGCGCTGACCATTCCGGAACTGCCGGGCATCAAGGGCTGCCGTCCGTGCCTGTCGGGTCTGGACCGTTTTGTCTTTGAAGACATCGTCAACGGGCGCTTCCGCTGAGCGAACAGGAGCCTTTATGTTGTCTCTGCCCAAGCTTGGCGTGGGTCTGGCCTTTCAGGCCCCGCTCAAAGGCCTGATCGAGCAGCCTGAGGGCGCCTTTGACCTGGTCGAGGTCGTTCCCGACATGCTCTGGAGCGACCTCGGCCCCGGCCAGCGTCCACGCTACCTCGACGACAGCGAACACCTCACCTGGCTCGATCGGGTGGCGCAGACCATGCCTGTCATTCCGCACGGCATCGGCATGTCCATCGGCAGCGTGGCGCACTTCGACGAGCAACACCTGCGGCAGCTGCATCGCTGGCATCAACGCATGCCCTTTCCCTGGCACAGCGACCACCTGGCTTTCCACATCGCCGATCACCACGATGAAGCGATCAACGTGGGCATCACCTTGCCCTTGCCGCGCGACCAGGCCACGCTGGACCTGCTCAAGCCACGCATCGCGAGGGTCAGGGAAGTCGTGCCGGTGCCTTTCTTGCTGGAAAACAACGTCTATTACTTCGACATCCCCCACGCCGAGATGGATGAAGCCCGCTTTCTGAATGCGCTGTGCCACCAGTGTGGCTGTGGCCTGCTGCTTGACTTGCACAACGTGTACACCAACGCCGTCAACCATGGCTTTGATGCCATGGCCTTTGTCGATGAGCTCGATCTGGCCCAGGTGGGCGAGATCCATGTGGCCGGCGGCATGGAACTCGGCGGCTTTTATCTGGATGCCCACAGCGGCGCGGTCGCCGACCCGGTGTGGGCGCTGCTCGAACACGTGCTGCCCCGCTGTCCGAATGTGGGCACTGTGGTGTTCGAGCTGTTTGGCTCCTGGTTTGAGCTGGTGGGCGAAGCCCGTGTGCGCGCCGACATGCGCCGCCTCAAATGCCTTTGGCAACAGTGCCAGAGTTCCCGCCCACGATCGTGCGTGGCAGGCACGGTGTCGCTGCGTGCCGAGCCTGAACTGGAGCTGGCGCCATGAGCGCGGCTGCCTTTCAAAGCCAGCTTGCCCAACTGGTGGTGGACCCGGCTTTGTGCCATCGCCTGCTGGTGAAAGGCATTGCGCCAGACGCAGATCTGGATGCACTGGAACGCAAGCGGCTGCTGCATATCGCCGCGCACCCGGGCCTGTCCGTCAATCACATGCTGCACCGGGGTTTTCGGCTGGGCAAACTCAAGGCGCTGTTGCCGCTGACCTGTGTGATGCTGAAAGGTGCGAGCCTTCAAACAGCCGCCGAGCGATTCTGGGCGGTGAACCCGCCACGGACCTTCTATTTCCTGCCAGAGGCGATCGAGTTCTGCAGCTTCCTGCTCACCCGGCCGACCCGGTCCAAATACCTGCACGAAGTGGTGGCTTTCGAGCGCTCTCACCTGGAGCTGCAGCGGGCCCGTGTCGGCGCGCCTCCGCCCCAAACGGTTCGCTTTGGCCACAACCCCAGCAAACTGCTCGCCCTGCTGGCCAAGGGGCGCCAGCCTCAGGGACTGGTGCGCATGCCCTGCACCGCTGTGGGGACGGTGGATGAGCAGGGCGAAGAGCACTGGACGCTGCAGATGCAGGGCGAGGACAGCCTCAACGGTAAAACACCTCGACCTTGCCTTTGAGCTTGATCATCAGGGGATTCCCTTTGCGGTCCACCGTTTTGCCGGCGGGCACCCGCACCCAGCCTTCGCTGATGCAGTATTCCTCCACATCGGAACGGTCCTGGCCGTTGAAGCGGATGCCGATGTCGTGCTCAAAAACCGCTGCCACGTGGTGGGGGCTCTTGCGGTCCACCGAGAGGTGGTCGGGCAAGGGTGGGCGCTCTGGGGTGGCAGGGGTGGTGATTTCGGTCATGACGTTCGAGAGAAATGGATCAGGGTGGGGACGAAAGAGCCCAGGCCGCGGGTGCCGGACAAGACCCGCTATTGTCGCAAGGCTTGCTGCCCAGTCCGGCGCCACCGGCCCTGAACTCAGGTCCGGGTGATGTGCCAGCCTCCGCCGGCAGAGGCTTGTGGGCGCAAGCCCTCGAAGCTCGGCACCATTTTGTGGGGTGTGTTCAAGGGCTCCTGGTGAGTGGCACTGATCACCACTACCGCCGCGCCCGCCGCTTCGCCCGCCTGTATGCCCGCGGGGGCGTCTTCGAACACCACGCAGTCCTGCGCGGCCACGCCCAGGCGTTGGGCTGCCAGCCGGTAACCGTCGGGCGCAGGCTTGCCTGACTTCACGTCCTCGGCCGTGATGAACACCGCCGGCAGAGACAGACCCGCGGCTTCCATGCGCCGCTCGGCCAGTGCGCGTGGCGCGGAGGTCACGACCGCCCACTTGTCTGGAGGCAAAGCGGCCAGAAACGTGATCGCCCCGGCGATCGCTTCGACCCCATCCACATCGTCAATCTCGGCCAGCGTGATCGCAGCCGCCTCGGCTTCGGCGTCCACCCCGGGCAGGTTCAGGCTCCGAATGGTGTCGATCGCCCGGCGCCCGTGCAGGTGCGCCAGCAAAGCCACGGCGTCCACCCCGTGACGATGCGCCCAGGTGGTCCACACGCGCTCGGCAGCGGCGATGGAGCTGAGCAACGTGCCGTCCATGTCGAAGAGGAAAGCCTGGAAGGTGCGGTCGGGGTCGAAG
>JBFHEQ010000173.1:0-7151 GCA_041584075.1 Hydrogenophaga sp. | reverse complement strand
CCCTGGTAGTTTTCACCAAAGTAAGACAGCAGCCGAACCCGCCTGCAGTCGCTGGCTTCGGCCAGGGTCAGCAGCGCATCGAGCTTGCCCCGCAGCACCTGCTTGAACTCGTCGGCCGCCGGGCTTTCGTCGATCATGCGGCGCTGGTTGACCACATCTTGCAGGCCATAGACCATCCAGGCGTTGGCGGCCTCGCCGTCCCGCCCCGCGCGCCCGGTCTCCTGGTAATAGCCTTCGATGTTCTTGGGCATGTCCAGGTGGGCCACAAAGCGCACGTCGGGCTTGTCGATGCCCATGCCGAAAGCGATGGTGGCGACCATGATCAGGCCTTCTTCGCGCAGGAAGCGGTCCTGGTGGTTGAGGCGTTTGGCGGCGTCCAGTCCGGCGTGGTACGGCAGGGCGTTGAGCCCGGCATCGCACAACATGCCCGCGACTTCTTCGACCCGCTTGCGCGACTGGCAATACACGATGCCGGCGTCGTGGCCCTGGGCGTTGCTGTGCTCGTCGCGGATGAAGCGCAGCAGTTGTTGCGTGCCATCTTTCTTCTCGACGATGCTGTAGCGGATGTTGGGGCGGTCGAAACTGCTGTTGAAGGTGCGCGCGTCCTGCAGCTGCAGGCGTTCGATGATGTCGGCGCGCGTGAGGTCGTCGGCGGTGGCGGTGAGTGCCACGCGGGGCACACCGGCAAAGCGCTCGTGCAGCACCACGAGGCCCCGGTACTCGGGTCGGAAATCGTGGCCCCACTGGCTCACACAATGCGCTTCGTCGATGGCAAACAGGCTCAGCTTGCCGCGCTCGTGCAGCGAATCGAGCAGGGCCAGAAAGCGCGGTGTGGTCAGGCGCTCGGGCGCGGCGTAGAGCATCGTGATCTCGCCGCGCAGCATTTCCCTTTCAACGCGCTGGGCGTCTTCCAGCGACAGGCTGGAGTTGAGGAAAGCGGCGGACACACCGGCTTCGAGCAGCGCACCCACCTGGTCGTGCATGAGGGCGATCAGGGGCGAGACCACCACGGTGAGACCGTGCCCGGCGCGCTCGCGCACGATGGCAGGCACCTGGTAGCAGAGGGATTTTCCACCCCCTGTGGGCATCAGCACCAGGGCGTCGTCGCCTTCGCTGACGGCGGACACGATCTGCGCCTGCGGCCCTCGAAACGCGTCGTAGCCGAACACCTCCTGCAGCACCCCGGCGCAGGCCTCCAGTGTTTCGCCTTCGGGGGCGATGTCGATCATGTCCATGCCGAACCGTTCACATCTGCTCCCAGGGCAGTTGCTCATGGCGCCAGCCGTTCAGACTGGAGCGTTTGAAGTCTTCGTTGAGATCACCTTCGAAGCCGTGCACCACATGGGCCACCGCGGTAAATCCGGCGGCCTCCAGTGCCTGGCCGGCGTCCAGTGTGCGTTTGCCGCTGCGGCAGATCAGCAGCACCGGGCGTGTCTTGGTGCCCGCCTCTTGCTCCACGGCGGCCGCAAACCTTTGTGGATCGGGCGTGAGGTCGGGGTACTCGTACCAGGGGATGTTCTCCACGCCGGGGGGGCGGCCCACGTAGAGCGACTCGATTTCCATGCGCACATCCACGAACAAGGGGCCGTCTTGTCCGGCGGTCTCGAGGCGTTCGCGTTCGGCCCGCAGCCAGGCCCAGGCTTCCTTGGGAGACAGGTGTTTCATGCCGCTATTGTCGGGCATGGCCCGGGCCCGCCACGGCCTGCCAGGCCGCGCTGGCCAGCTCGTCGCGAAAGCGCGCCGGGGTGGGCAGGCCCGCTGTGCCGCCGGCCCCGGCCGACAACCAGGCCCGGCAATAGCTTTGCACCGGTCCCATCACCAGCGAGGGCAGCAACTCACAAGGCAGCGCCAGCACGGCGCCTTGCGCCTGGTGGGGCGCAAACCAGTCCACCAGCGTCTGGTTGCGCCGTTGTGCCAGCGCAGCGAGGTCGGTTTTGAGCGCGCTCTGGGCAGCCAGTCCCCGGGCCTGAAACATGAATCGCGCCTGATCCGGGTAGTCCACTACCCAGTCCAGGTAGCTGTGTACCAGCGCGTGCACGCCCGCCTGAGGCGACTGCGCTTTTTGCAGCGCCGTCTCAATGGCCGCCGTCTGGCGCTGGAAGAGCGCCACGTAGAGCGCGGCCACGATCCCTTCCCGGCTGCCGAAGTGGTGGTAAATGCTGCCCACACTGGCGCCGCAACGTGCCCGCACGCCTTCGATGGACACCGCCTCCAGGCCCAGCTCCGTCGCGCAGGCCAGCGCGGCCTGCAGGATGTCCTGGCGGCGGTCGCCGGGCATGGTACCGGCGGTGGACTTTGACGCGGGGGCGACAGCGGGGGAAGGTTTTCGGGTTGCCATAGAATGAAATTCTAGAATACATTTCTAGTGGAGGCGGAGAGGGGGGTTCCCGCTGCGCTGCTTTTTTTGGCCCACGACCTTGGATCCGCGCTGGTGGCGGTCTTGTTTCCGGTCTTTCCCGAATGTTGAACACGATGTCCCAACCGACCGCCATTGCCTCGCCTTATCCCCACCTGCTGGCCCCCCTGGACCTGGGCTTCACCCAACTGAAGAACCGCGTGCTCATGGGCAGCATGCACACCGGGCTGGAAGAAGGGCGCGACCTCACCAGGCTCGCCGCCTACTTTCGGGAGCGGGCCGAGGGCGATGTGGGGCTGATCGTCACAGGCGGTTTTGCACCCAACATGGCCGGGTGGACCAAACCGTTCGCCGGCACGCTGTCCACGTCCGGTGCCGCCAAGCGCCACCGCGTGGTGACCGATGCGGTGCACCAGGCCGGGGGCAAGATCGCGCTGCAGATCCTGCACACGGGCCGCTACGGTTACCACCCCATGGCGGTCGCGCCCTCGCGCATCAAGTCGCCGATCTCGCCCTTCAAACCGTTCGAGCTGTCGGCCCGTGGGGTAGAGCGCCAGATCCGTGCCTTCGTCAATTGCGCGTCCAAGGCGCGAGAAGCCGGCTACGACGGCGTGGAAATCATGGGCTCCGAGGGCTACTTCATCAACCAGTTCCTGAGCCTGGCCACCAACCAGCGTGACGACGAATGGGGCGGCGACTACAGCAACCGCATGCGCCTGCCGCTGGAAATCGTGCAGCGCACACGCGAAGCCGTGGGCCACGACTTCATCATCATCTACCGCCTGTCCATGATCGACCTGGTGCCCGGTGGCAGCAGCTGGGACGAGGTGGTCCAGCTCGGCAAAGGCGTGGCTCGCGGTGGCGCCAGCATCATCAACACGGGTATCGGCTGGCACGAGGCGCGGGTGCCCACCATCGCCACCAGCGTGCCGCGAGCCGCGTTCGCCTGGGTCACGCAGAAGATGAAGGCCGAGTTCGCGGCCGCTGGCATCACCACCCCGCTGGTCACCAGCAACCGCATCAACACGCCGGAAGTGGCCGAGCAGCTGCTCGCCGAGGGAGTGGCCGACATGGTTTCGATGGCGCGGCCCCTGCTGGCCGACGCCGCGTTCGTGAAGAAGGCCGCACTGGGCCAGAGCGACCTCATCAACACCTGCATCGCCTGCAACCAGGCTTGTCTGGACCACGTGTTCGTCAACAAGACGGCCAGCTGTCTGGTCAACCCGCGCGCCTGCCGCGAGACCGAGCTGGTGTTCCAACCCACGCCGAAACAGAAACGCATCGCGGTGGTGGGCGCCGGGCCGGCCGGCCTCACGGCGGCCACGCTGCTGGCCGAGCGCGGACATGCCGTGCAGCTGTTCGACGCCGCGAGCGAGCTCGGCGGCCAGCTCAACATGGCGCGCCAGGTGCCCGGCAAGGAGGAGTTCGACGAGATGCTGCGCTACTTCCGCCGCCGGGTGGAGACCACCGGTGTGGAACTGCACCTGGGGCAGACCGTGCAGGCGGCTGCGCTCAAAGACTTTGATGAGGTGATCATCGCCACTGGCGTCAGCCCGCGCGATCCCAGGATTCCCGGTCAGGACCACCCCAAGGTGTTGAGCTACATCGAGGTGTTGCGCGACCACCGGCCGGTGGGTGAGCGGGTGGCCATCGTGGGAGCGGGCGGTATTGGTTTTGACGTTGCCGAGTACCTGGTGCACGAAGGGGGCCGCGCCCACTCCACCACCTTGAATCTGCCTGCTTGGCAAGCCGAATGGGGCGTGACCGATCCGGCGCTCGCCGCTGGTGGCTTGGCCACCACGGCCCCCGAGGTGTCGCCGCCTGCGCGCCAGGTGACGCTCCTGCAGCGCAAGGCGGGCAAGCTGGGCGCCGGCCTGGGCAAGACCACGGGCTGGATCCACCGCACAGCGCTCAAGCACAAGCACGTGAAGATGATCGGCGGTGTGAACTACGAGCGCATCGGCGACGAGGGTCTGCAGGTGTCCTACGGTGAGAAGCGCGAGAACGCCACCTGGATACCCTGCGACACGGTCGTGCTCTGCGCCGGCCAGCTGCCCCTGCGCACCCTGGCCGATGAACTGGCGGCGCAAGGAAAAACCGCACACGTGATCGGTGGAGCTCTGGAAGCCGGCGAACTGGACGCCAAGCGGGCCATCGACCAGGCCGCCCGGTTGGCGGCGCGGCTGTGACCGAATGGCTTCAGGGCAGGGCGGCGCTGCAGTCCGACACTGCCGCTGTTTCCCCGATGGCCTGCCGGTTGATCACCGGGTTGGCTGGATCGCTGCTCCATTCCAGCCAGCCACCGTCGTACACGCCGATGCGCTCCCAGCCCATCAGCCAGGCGTAAAAAAACGCCAGCGACGCCCGCCAGCCGGTGCCGCAGTAAAACGCGGTGTGCCGGTCGGGTGTGATGCCCTGGCTGCGCCACAGCGTCGCGATGTCGGCCGCGGCCAGCATCAGGCCCGCTGGCGTGTGGTAGGCGCTCATGTCGTTCACATCTCCGTCGGCACCGGCATGACCCCAGCGCGCGCCGGGAATATCCCCACGTGCGGCGATGTAGTCGTAGCCTGAGGTGCGTCCCGTGAATTCCGCCCAGGTGCGGATGCTCGCCAACGTGGCATTGGGCCGCAGCCCCAAGGCTTTTGCCTGGGCGGTGTCCAGCAGGTATTGTGGGCAGGCGGGTTCTTTCAGTCCGAAATTCGGCAAGGGCTCCAGAGGGATTGGTGCGGTGCGTGTGAGTGGAAGACCTGCTTGCACCCAGGCCTGTGTGCCGCCGTCGAGCAGGCGCACATCGCTCACGCCGGCGAACAACAACAGGTGGGCCACTCGGGCACTGGCCACCCGTTTGCGCCCCGCCAGGACGACCGTGGTGTCGTGCCGGATGCCCAGCGCTGCGATGCGCTGGAGCAGCAGCCCGTCGGGCACCAGGTTCCACAAAGGGCCGCTTTCGAACTGTTGGACGTCGAGCCAGGCCGCGCCGGGAATGGCGGGCGCCCGCGCATCGCACCATGACCCTTCGCCGACTTCAAACAGGCGCCAGTCGCCGGCCGGCACTGCGGTCACGGTTTCGCCGGATACCAGGCCACACAACCAGCGCGCCTGCACCAGCTGGCGCCAGCGGGGCAGATCGGCGCGCCAGAAAGCGCGGCCGCCGGCGGGGATGGTGGAAGTTTCGGGCTTGATCATGGGGGCTCTGCAGCGCAACCCCCGATGGTAAGCCGATCACAACCCGGGCTACCTGTTCACCCCCCCGGTGGGTTGGGTCAGTAGGCGCCCATGTAGTCGCGTTTGCCGATGGCGACGCCGTTGTGGCGCAGGATGTCGTAGGCCGTGGTGACATGGAAGAAAAATTGTGGCAAGCCGTAGTTGGCCAAGTAGGTCTGGCCGCTCAGTTTCTTTTCCTTGGGCGTGCCCGGGCGCAAGACAATTTCGCTGCATTCTTTGCCTTCAAACTGGGCCGCATCCACGCTGTCCAGAAATGCCAGCGTTTGTGTCAGCAAGGCATCCAGATCGGCAAAGGTTTTCTCCTGGCCTTCGTAGGCCGGCACATCCACGCCGCCCAAGCGCGCCGAAATGCCGCGCGAAAAGTCGGCGGCAATCTGCACCTGTTTGAGCAGGGGAAACATGTCGGGGAACAGGCGGGCCTGCAAGAGGGCATCGGGCTCGATCGACTTGGCCGCCGCATGTTCGCTGGCCTGCGAAAGAATGGTTTTCAAAGCCGTCAGCATCTGTTTGAAGACGGGAACGGAGTGGGTGTACATAGCGCTGGTCATGTGGGGTCCAGGTGATGGGGGACGTGGGGGAACTCGGGGAGGTTGTGGGGCGCAAACGGTTGTTCCGGAAGATTTGGCCAGCGCTGTGGCCAGCTCGTCTGCACCTGCCGGGCGCCCTCAACAGCTGTCCGGGACTGTAACCCGCCCCTGGCGATCGCTTGATCGCCCGGACCAATGCCCATTCCATCAGGGGTCCTGTCACCCCAGCATCTGGTTCAACGCTTTGGAAAGTCCAACGATGTGTCGTGCAGGCCCACCGTTGACTTTTCGACACCAGCCGTTAAGGATGAACGATGATTTTGACGGCCGATTCGTTGTTGTGAATCAAGGTTTCAAACCCTTGGGAAATCAGGTCATCCAGTGCGATTCTCTGGGTGATGAACGGCGCCAGGTTGATTTTTCCGGCTTCGACCAGCTTGATGGTTTCCTGGTGATCGTTGACATAGGCAATGGTGCCGCGCACGTCCAGCTCCTTCATCACCACACTGTGCACGTTGACCGTGGCAGGGTGGCTCCAGATGGACACGATGACCACGACGCCCGCGGGCTTCATGGCGGCGACCAGAGTGTCCAGAACTTTGTTGACGCTGCTGCATTCGAACGCGACGTCGACGCCCCGTTGGTGGGTGATCTTCATCACCTCTGCCAACACATCGACTTCAGAGGGATCGAGCACATGGTCTGCCACGCCAGACGCGTGGGCCTTCTCTTTGCGCTTGGCGCTGAGCTCTGTGATGATCACGGTGAGCCCCTTGGCTTTCAGGATGGCGGACAACAGCAAACCGATCGGTCCGGCCCCTCCCACCAAAGCGATATCGCCTGCTTTGGCACCGCTGCGAACGTAGGCGTGATGGCCTACCGACAAGGGTTCGATCAAGGCAGCCTGGTCCAGGGGAATGGCATTGGACAAGGGGTGTACCCAGCGGCGTTGCACGGCGATTTTCTCGGACAGACCACCGCCCCGCCCACCCAACCCAATGAAATTCATGTTTTTGGAGAGATGGTAATTCTCCCCAGGCCCT
>JBFHEQ010000172.1:0-7159 GCA_041584075.1 Hydrogenophaga sp. | reverse complement strand
CAAGCGCAACTCGCGGTGGGTGAGACTGTGGCTCACTGGCGGCATGTCCTGGACGCTCGTGTGCCCCTTGGACCACTGGTTGCGCGCCTCCATCTCGGTGTCCCACACCGGCGGGCAATAGAGGTCGGCCCAGATGCCACGGCTGGGCCGGCGTTCCAGCCAGACCCGCCGAACACCATCGTCTCCCTGTGACAGGAGAATGGTCAGCCACCAGCTTTCGTGGCGCCTCTTGAGGGTGCGTGTTTTGACCGGGAACCGGGCAGGCTCACCACTCGAAAAACCCTCGCAGAGGCTATTGACCGGGCAACGTTCACAGGCGGGCCGGCTGCGGGTACAAAGCGTGGCGCCCAGATCCATCAACCCCTGGGTGTAGGCGCCCATGTCATCCCCGGTTGGCCGCTCGGGCAGCAAACCCTGGGCCAGTCCCCACAAGCGTTTTTGCGCCGAAGCCTGCGCCAGATCTTCATCAAACGCCAGCAAACGCGTCAGAACCCTCCGCACATTCCCATCCAGGATGGACACCCGTTCACCATGGCAAAAAGCCGCAATGGCCGCCGCAGTCGATGCGCCGATACCAGGCAAGGTTTGCAAGCCCAGCGATGTGGCCGGAAACACGCCGCCGTGTTCGGTCGCCACGATCTGCGCACAGCGGTGCAGGTTGCGGGCCCGGCTGTAATAGCCCAGGCCACTCCACAAGGCCATCACATCGTCAGCCGGCGCGGCGGCCAGCGCATTCACGTCGGGAAAACGGTCGAGAAAACGCGGAAAGTAGTTCAGCACCGTGCTGACCTGGGTCTGCTGCAGCATCACCTCGGACAACCAGACCCGGTAAGGGTCTTTGGACCCCTGCCACGGCAGCCCGTGCCGCCCACTGTGGCGCTGCCAATCCACCAGCAGCGGGGCAAAGCCCGCCGGCAACGGAGGTTCGGCGCTCATGCGGGCAAGGCTTCGGGTTCTACGCCTGAGGCGATCTCCAGCAACCGATCGATCAACTCCACCAGCTTGGCATCCATCAGGTTCAGCTCGCCCTGCTGGGTCTGCAGCTCCCGGATGCGCTCGTCCAGCCCGCCAGCAGCCTGCTGGATGCGCGAAACGGCCTCGATGCGGCGGCTGAAATTGCGCCGCCGCTCGCGCAATTGGGCATCCAGTTGCGCCGCTGCGGACTTGTTCCAGAGCTCCACCTCGTTCACGGCTGTGTCGTACGTCACCCGCAAGCGGCTCATCAGCGCGCGGGTCAGGCGCTCGGCAAACTCCGGCTGAGCCAGTCGCAGGGCATTGCCCAGGCTCAGGTATTGCACATGGCTTTTTTCAATCTGATCCAGCTCCTTGCGGTAGGCACTCAGCTGGGGTGGTGTCGGCGCCTGCAGGGAAAATCCGTATTCGGCGTTAAGACTCTTGAAGCTGCCTTCCAGCATCGCCTGGATTTCAGTGGCCAGTCCGTCCGCCCGGCCCAGATCAGCGATCAGCCGCTCGAAAGTATGACCATAGGCACGCCGCACACCCAGCTTGATCCCCGGCTGCTTGAGGGCCCGTGCGAGTTCTGCAACGTGTTTCTTCAGATGCGCATTGCCGAGCAAGGCAAACAAATCCTTGAGCAAGCGCAGGTGCACCGAGCGAACCGCCTGGATCTTGGCTCCGCTGGCATCAAAGTCGGCCTGCTCCTGCTCGATGCGCAGGCGCATCTGCTTGATCACCCCGGCATTCTTGCCGCGGAGTCCTTCAAGCTCCTGGATCTGCTCCAGGATATCGCGAGAACGGGTGTGTACCAGACGCCCCGTTTCCTGCCGCAATGCCGAAATGCCGGTGGTCACCGACTGCCCCAGAATACGCCGACGCTGGCCCAGCAGCCCCTCGCCCAACGCCCGCTCCAGTGCCATGAGGTTGCTGGCTTCGAGCAGTCTTTCGTCTCGGCTCACCTTGGCCAGAAGGCCCTTCTGAGCCGACACGGCCAGCACCTGATCGGGGGCGAGCCCCAGTGTTTCGGCCGAATCCGTGCGCTGCGAAGCGATTTCCAGCTGCACCTGCTCGGGAGAGCTGAGCGCGTCCCACATGGTGTCGATCTTGTTGAGCACCACCAGACGCGAATCGGCGTCCTTGTTCAGCACCGAAAGATGCTCTCGCCAGATGCTCAGATCAGACTTGGTCACACCCGTGTCGGCCGCCAGGATGAACACGACGGCATGCGCTTGCGGCAACAGGCTCACGGTCAGCTCGGGCTCGGCGCCGATGGCGTTGAGACCTGGCGTATCCAGAATCACCAGGCCTTGTTTCAGCAGCGGGTGGGCCAGATTGATCAGCGCATGGCGCCATTTCGGCACCTCGATCAGCCCGTCAGAGCCGACCAGCGGGTTCTCCTGCGGCGTCTCGTCGTTCCAGAAACCCAGCTTGGCCGCCTCTTCTCGGCTGACCCTGCGCACTTCGGCGACCTTCTGAATGGACTTGGCCAATTGCTGGGGGTCGTTGACATCCAGCTTGACACGCTCCCACTTGTCGGGGGCATTGCGCCAGTCCTGCAGCGACTGCGTCTGCAGCCGGGTTTCGATAGGCAACAGGCGCAGGCACGGCGGCACACTGGCGTCATAGCCCAGTTCCGTCGGACACATCGTGGTACGGCCTGCGTTTGCAGGCATGATGCGCCGCCCATAACCGGCGAAAAACATCGCGTTGATGAGTTCCGACTTGCCGCGCGAGACCTCGGCCACAAAGGCGACCATGATCTGGTCGTTTTTGACCTGGGCATGCAGCTGATCGAGGCGCTCACGAACGCCTGCTTCCAGCAAATCGTGGTCGGTCAACCACTCGGACAGCAGCTTGAGCCGCAAGGCGAACTGCTTGCGCCAAGCGCCGTGCTCGTCGAATTCCTGATTGAAGCTCATGGGCCGATGGTTGTGTGGGAGTCGAATCAATATAGCACTGGGTACAGCATCAAGGCTTCTGGCATTGCGGGCAAAAGAAGGTTGACCGCTGGCCTTGCCGAATTGCGCGGATTGTCGACCCGCAGACGCGACAGGCCTGCCCTTCGCGCCCGTACACCATGGCATCCATCTGAAAATAACCGCTCTGACCCTCTGCGCTGGAAAAATCGCGCAAAGTACTGCCCCCCAGGGCCAATGCGCGTTGCAATACAGAGACAATGGCGCCATGCAAGTGCACCGCACGGGGTTTGCTCAGGCGATCTGCCCGCAAACTGGGGCGTATCCCGGCCCGGAACAGGGCCTCGGATGCGTAAATATTGCCCACCCCCACCACGATGTCTCCGGCCATCAAGACCTGTTTGATGCTGGCTCGCCGCAGTTTCAAGGCCCTGTGAAAGGTGTCCGGCGCAAACCCCGCCTCCAGCGGCTCCACCCCCAGTCGATCCAGCAGCTTGCGCGCCGAGCCATCTTCAAGACTGGTGGCAAACACGACCGCGCCAAAACGCCTGGGATCGTGCAGGCGCAACGTGCCCCGACTGGTTCTGAGCTCAAAGTGATCGTGCGCCCCGATCGCAGGCAGGTTCAAGGCAAAACGCAGGCTGCCCGACATGCCCAGGTGCAACAACAAAACACCTTCATTCAAGTGGACCAAGAGGTATTTGCCCCGCCTCGCCACTTTCTGAACGGTTTTCCCCTCCAGCGCACCCGCCTCACAACCCAGAGGCCAGCGCAACGGTTTACCCAGGTGCACACCCAGAACCTCGGCACCGGCAATCCGGTCCGCAAAACTCAGGCGCGTGACTTCAACTTCCGGGAGTTCGGGCATGGTCAGGTCAGGTCAGGGAAATATGCATGGCCCACGGAACGTATCCGGGGACGCCAGATCAGAGCCAGAAGCCCTTGGACCTTCCATTATCATGAGCAAATGAACACCTCGCACAGTCTTGTACGCCAGCGCACCTCGCGCCTCCTGCCGGCCCGACGGCTGCTGCAAGGCCTGATCAGCGTCAGTGTGCTGCTGACCGCCGGTGGCGTCTGGGCGCAGACCCAAGCCGCTGAGCCCGAAGCCACGGCCACAACAACGCCCTGGCTCAACTCCAGCCTCACAGCCCCCCTCTTCTACCAGCTGCTGCTGGGTGAAATCAACGTCCAGAGCGGCGATCCTGGGACCGGGTATTCGCTCATTCTCGACGCTGCGCGCAAACAGCGCAGCGGCGAGTTGTACCAGCGCGCAGTCGACATCGCATTGCAGGCCCGCTCTGGTGATGCAGCCCTGACCGCCGCACAGGCATGGGCCAGAGACCTGCCCGACTCCACCGAAGCCGACCGCTTCGTGTTGCAGATTTTGCTGGCGCTCAACCGCCCGGGCGATACCGGCCCGGTTTTGAGTTCACTGCTCAAGCGCGCCTCGGGCCGCAGCGAGCGCAACGACACCATCAACGCCATTCCCCTGGCATTCGCCCGCGTGTTGGACAAAGCGCTCGCTTTGAAAGTGGTGCGTGAGAGCCTGGAGCCCTCCCTGCGACAGCCCGAATCCGCCGCTGCTGCGTGGACCACCATCGGCCGTCTGGAGATGGCGCAAGACCTGGACGCCCAGGCGCTGGCCTCGGCCCGCAAAGGCCAGGCCGCCGACCCTGCCTCCGTCTTCCCGGCCCTGCTCGCGCTGGAGCTGATGGAGCGCGGCACGGACGGTGCCGAAGCCATCGTCATCAACCAGCTCAAGGCCGGTCCGCCGCCTGCTCCGACCCCCGCCACCACCCCAAGCCAGCAGACCGCGGTGACCCTCACCTACGCCCGCATCCTGCTCGACCTTCAACGCAACACCGAAGCCCGCACCCAGCTGGACGCACTCACCACCCAGCAACCCCAACTCGCCGAACCGTGGCTGCTGCTCGCCACGCTGGACGTTCAGGACAACCGCTTGCCCCAGGCCACGCGCGCGCTGGAAACCTTCATGGGCCTGGCCCGCAACGATGGGGCGGCCCCGTCCGCACGCGGCCTGACCCAGGCTTTCCTGCTGATGGCGCAGATCGCAGAGAAGCAAAAAGACTTCACCGCTGCCAGCGCCTGGCTGGACCGCATTGAAAACGCTGAAGACATCAT
Source organism: Hydrogenophaga sp. (assembly GCA_041584075.1). GTDB lineage: Bacteria > Pseudomonadota > Gammaproteobacteria > Burkholderiales > Burkholderiaceae_C > Hydrogenophaga. Next base: position 2,141 of record JBFHEQ010000172.1, on the reverse strand, counting down.
GGCGGCACAAATGCGGCGCGCATCCCTGCTGGCCCGCCAGGGGCAGATGAGTCAAGCCCGGGCCATGCTGCGCAACCAGCCCGAACGACGCCCCGACGACGCCCGGCTCAAGCTGGTGGCAGAAGCCCAGTTGCTGCGTGAATTCAAAGCCTGGCAAGACGCATTTGATGTGTACGGTGAGGCCGTGCAGCGCTTTCCGGATGACAACGATCTGCTGTACGACCAGGCCATGATGGCCGAAAAGATCGAGCGCCTTGACACCATGGAGCAGCTGTTGCGACAGCTGATCGCGCGCAAGCCCGACCACCACCACGCTTACAACGCCCTGGGTTATTCGCTGGCCGAGCGCGGACAACGCCTGCCCGAAGCCAAGGCCCTGATCGAACAGGCCGTCGCCCTCGAACCCAACGATGCCTACATCCAGGACAGTCTGGGCTGGGTGGAATTCCGCCTGGGCAACGTTAGGCAGGCCCTGAACATCCTCAAAGCCGCTTACGCCAGGCGCCCCGACCCAGAAATCGCCGCCCACCTGGGTGAAGTGCTGTGGACCCAAGGCCAGCAGGACGAGGCCAAAAAGGTGTGGCGAGAAGGCTTGCTGCTGGCCAGCGACAACGAAACCCTTCACACCACCCTGAAACGGTTCGACGTCACCCCATGATGGCGCGGCCACATTCTGGTCGCCCCCACCCGGGGCGCTGGCTTGCCTGCGCCAGTTTGCTCCTCGCCCTACTGCTCGCGGGCTGTGCCGCTCCACGCAGCGCGCCGGTGGCGGGCACCCAGTCCTGGAATGGGCGCCTGGCTCTGAGTGTCCAGAGCGAACCGCCGCAAACCTACTCCGCCGGGTTCGATCTGCGGGGATCCCCCCTGAGCGGCGAACTGTTGCTGGCCACGCCACTGGGCACCACCCTCGTCACCGTGCAATGGGCACCAGGCCGAGCCGTGCTGACCCAAGGGAACGAGATCACCGAACGCACATCGCTGGAAGCCCTTGGCACCGATCTGGGCGGTACGGCGTTGCCCGTGGCGGCGCTTTTTGCCTGGCTGGAGGGCCAGCCCGTCACGGTCAATGGCTGGGAAGCGGACCTCGACCGACACAGCGAAGGCCGGATCACGGCCCGACGCACCCATCCCCTGCCTGCCGCCGAACTGCGCCTCATCTTTCAGCCATGACCGCCGCCCACACCGCTGAGCCGCTGCAAGGGCTGACCGCCGTCCCCGCACCCGCCAAGCTCAACCTCTTCCTGCACATCACGGGCCGCCGAACCGATGGCTACCACTTGCTGCAGTCGGTGTTCATGCTGATCGACTGGTGCGACGAACTGGATTTCAGCCTGCGCACCGATGGCTTGCTGAGCCGCGAAGACCTCGACGCAACCTGCCCGCTGCCCGCAGACGATCTGTGCATCCGTGCCGCCCGAGCCTTGCAGCAAACCGCAGGCTGCACACTGGGCGCCCATATCAGGCTGCGCAAACGCATCCCGGCCGAAGCCGGGCTGGGCGGAGGCTCTTCGGATGCCGCCACCACCCTGCTGGCACTGAACCGCCTCTGGGGGCTGGGGTTGTCGAGATCCGAACTCATCGCCATCGGCGTCGGGCTGGGTGCCGACGTGCCGTTTTTTCTGGGTGGGCGCAACGCCTGGGTTGAGGGCATCGGGGAGCAGCTCACACCCGTGAACCTGCCGTCCTCACGCTTCGTGGTGATCAAGCCCGAGGGTGGCGCATCGACGCAAAGTATTTTTTCTTCGCCCGATTTGAAGCGCGACACAAATACCGCTATAATCCAAGGCTTTGCTGCAAACGACGCAGAGAAAGTTCACCAGCTGGATCTTCGCAAGATCATGCAACTGGGTCGAAACGATCTCCAGCCTGTTGCGCAAGCCCTTTGCCCAGAAGTGGGTGAGTGTCTGGACTGGTTGTCCGGGCAGGGTTTGCAAGGTCGAATGACCGGCTCGGGCACGGCGGTATTTGCACCGTTGCAGCAAGCGCTGAACAGCGCAGGTCTTCCAGGCAACTGGATCTTGCGGGAATGCAGCAATTTGGATGTCCATCCATTGTTTGACTGGTGTTGCGGTTAGAATCGCAGGCTGCACAGTCAAAACAATCGATGTGCAACCTGCGACAATTTTGGTTGGTTGAGAGAT
>JBFHEQ010000171.1:0-7160 GCA_041584075.1 Hydrogenophaga sp. | reverse complement strand
GCCCCGTTGGAACCGAGCAGGGCGACTATGCGACCTTTGCCGACGGCCAATGAGGCCTCTCGCACCGCCTCGATGGTGTTGTCGTAAACGATCTGGACATTGGTGAGATTCAGCATGACAGGCCGCTACTTGCGCTGTGCTGCGGCGACTTAACCATTGAACGGGTTTGCCGGTCGAGCGTAGTGGATGGGTGCGCCAGGATGGCAGCCGCAGTCGTGCAGACCTTCGGCTCGGATGGGCCGGGTGCATGGGCGCGACCATGGTCTCTGGTTGCCAGGGTGCCGGTCGAGGGGGCAGTTAATTTTCTCAAAGGTTGTCCCGTGTTGGCCGTGTTGGCCGTGTTGGGCAGCGTGCCTGCCATGTGCCTTGCCGTTCGGTAGGCGCCATGCCTTGTTTGCATGGCGTTAATCTAACGGTAGTTAGGCTGGCGTCAACTCGGGAAATCCCTATGCAGGTGCCATCAAGTCCGGGTGCAAGTGCGGGCGGCAACTTCTGGCCAGGCTCGCTACAGCATGAATGCCGGTGATTCACCGTCGGCGCATTCAAGACTGAAGATGGCACGGTCCGCCCACCTACAGCGCTGCTGCTGAAATGAGGCTGCCATCGGTCGACGGTGGGGCCTCGCAGAAACGGCATCCGAGTGCCAAAGTGGAGGTTCTTGCAACCACTTGATCTGGAGGCCCCACCATGCAATCTACTGCAAATCTGCCCGTCATTGGTCTGGATCTGGCCAAGTCCGTCTTCCAGTTGCACATCGTCGATATTCAGACTGGTGAAATCCAGCGTCGCCAGATCAAGCGCGCCAAGCTCACCGAGTTCTTCGCCAAGTGCCAGCGCAGCCTAGTTGCGATGGAGGCGTGCGGCACAGCCCACCACTGGGCGCGGGTGATCAGTTCCCTGGGGCACCAGGTCAAGCTGCTGCCTGCCCAGCACATCAAGGCCTTCTTGCTGCGCGACAAGACCGACGCCATGGACGCGCAAGCGATCTGGGTGGCTGCTCAACAGCCGCACCTCAAGCCCGTGCCTGTCAAGACGGAGCGCCAGCAGACTTGCATGGCGTTGCACGGCATGCGTCGTCAGCTCATGAAGATGCGGGTCATGCAAACCAACGCACTGCGCGGCATGCTGGCCGAGTTCGGCATCGCTCTGCCGGTCGGGCACAGCCAGTTGCTCAAGGCGATTCAGGGCGAGCTGGCCAAGGCGCAGCAGGCTGATCAGCTAACAGCCGATCTGGTGCTCAGCGTGCAAGAGCAACTCAAACGCATTGACGCCTTGCAAGAAGACATCGACCACCTTGGTCAGCGGCTGCGTGCCATGATTCGCGAGGACCGCCAGATGCAGGCGATCCAGCAAATCCCGGGCGTTGGGGACTTGACGGCCTCGGCGCTGGTGGCGGCCGTCGGAGACTTCTCGACCTTCAAATCCGGGCACCAGTTTGCATCGTGGGCAGGCTTGACACCGCGACAGGTGGGAACAGGTGGAAAGACACAACAGCTTGGCATCTCCAAGCGTGGTGATACCTACTTGCGCACCCTGCTGATCGCGGGAGCCAGGGCCGTGATTGCCAGAGCCGACAAGTCGAGTTGGATCACTCGACTTCTGGCGCGGCGGCACTACAACGTGGTCGTCGTGGCATTGGCTAACAAGATGGCACGTACGGTCTGGGCGGTCCTGGCCAAAGGCACAGTCTTTGAACAAGTCAAGTGGAATCCCATTGATCCGGTCGCTGTCTGATGTAACCACAACAGAACGCCATACCGTCAAACAACTGAACCGAACCGTTTTGAAGGAGCGCCTGCAGAAAGCGGAGTGATGGATTGAAGGTCAAACCAGGTAGGGGACATTCCGGTGTTGCACTAGTACCTTGAGTACGGTCTGAAGATTGGAGCCTCGACCGCGAATAGCCATCATGGGCAGCAGAACCAACTGCACAAACAGCCCGAATGTAAGGCAGCAGTCCTTTCAAGCTTTCACGACGCCAACGCTTGCACTCCTTGGGCGGACCATGTAAGTGCAACACCTGCCCCCGAGTACGGTCCGCAGATTCAAAGCAGCCCACCCAAGCGCAAACGACTACCTCGCAACAAAGGAAAAGGCCGAAGAGCTCAGATACTATTGCTCCGGCCCCATGAATCTTGAACTTTCGTGGATCGTTTGCCTGTGGCAGTCGGTCCACGACTCGCGACTTCAAAGGGCCGGATCAATAGATGGACATGGTGAGCATCCATGTGCGTCCGCCCGAGATTGAAGACCGGCAGTTGCCCGGGCACGGGGAGGGTGACCTGATCAAGGGTGCTGCGAACGCCAGCGCGGTGGGCACCCTGGTGGAGTGCACCAGTCGGGCTGCTCATGCTCATCAAGCTGCACGGGTTCAAGCCCGCCAGCGCGGTCAATGTCCTGCAGGCCTTCTCTGACAAGCTGCTGAGGCTCGCTGAGCCTATGTGCCAGAGCATGACGTACGACCAGTGCCGGGAGAAGGCGATGCACAGGGAACTGAGCCGACCCACGGACATTGCGGTGTACTTCTGTTACCCCCACAGCCCTTGGCAGCGAGGCTCTAACGAGAACTCCAACGAACTGGTGCGCCAGTACCAGCCCAAGGGCTCGGACCTCTCAGGGTACAGCCAGGAGCAGCTCGATGCGATTGCCGATCAGATCAACAACCCGCCCTGGAAGGGGTAGGGCGCACGATCCCCCTCTGGCAGTCTATCGGGACCTCCTGCTCAATAGCACGCAACACCCACCCTCGTTCATTGAAACCCAGGGTATTGCACTTTAGATTTGAATCACTCTCGGCTACATTCCCGCGTAGTTCGGCCCGCCGCCGCCTTCGGGCGTGACCCAGACGATGTTCTGAGTCGGATCCTTGATGTCGCAGGTCTTGCAGTGCACGCAGTTCTGCGCGTTGATCTGCAGCCGGTCCGAGCCGTCGTCGTTCTTTACGAATTCGTAAACGCCGGCCGGGCAGTAACGGCTCTCGGGGCCGGCGTATTTCGCCAGATTGATCTGCACCGGCACGCTGGCGTCCTTGAGCGTCAGGTGCGCGGGCTGGTTTTCTTCGTGGTTGGTGTTGCTGACGAACACGCTGGAGAGCCGGTCGAAGGTGAGCTTGCCGTCGGGCTTGGGGTAGCTGATCTGCGGCATCTCGGCGGCCGGGCGCAGGCTGGCGTGGTCGGCCTGGGTGCGGTGGATCGTCCAGGGCGGACGCTTGATGCCAAGCCTGGGCAGCAGCCACTGTTCAATGCCGGTCATCAGGGCTCCGACGAGGCTGCCCTTCTTGAACCACTGTTTGAAGTTGCGCGACTGGTCGAGTTCGGTGTGCAGCCAGCTGTTTTTGAACGCAGCGGGGTAGGCGCTGAGTTCGTCGCCGCTGCGTCCGGCGGCCAGGGCTTCAAACGCGGCTTCGGCGGCCAGCATGCCGCTCTTGATGGCGGCGTGGCTGCCTTTGATGCGTGCGGCGTTCAGGTAGCCGGCATCACAGCCGACCAGCGCGCCGCCCGGGAACACGGTCTTGGGCAGGCTGAGCAGGCCACCGGCGGTGATGGCGCGCGCGCCGTAGCCGATGCGCTTGCCGCCTTCGATGTGGGCGCGAATGGCGGGGTGGGCCTTCCAGCGCTGCATTTCCTCAAAGGGGCTGAGCCATGGGTTCTTGTAGTCGAGCCCGGTGACGAAGCCCAGCGTGACCTTGTTGCCTTCCAAGTGGTAGAGAAAACCGCCGCCGTAGGTCTGGCTGTCCATCGGCCAGCCGGCCGTGTGCACCACCCGACCAGGTTGGGCGCGGGCCGGGTCGATCTCCCACAGTTCCTTGATGCCGATGGCATGGCTTTGTGGATCGCGGCCTTCGTCGAGCTTGTATTTCGTGATGAGCTGTTTGCCCAGATGGCCGCGCGCGCCTTCGGCAAAGATGGTGTATTTGGCATGCAACTCCATGCCGAGCTGGAAGCCGTCGTGCGGCAGGCCGTCCTTGCCAATGCCAAGGTTGCCGGTGGCGACACCCTTTACCGAAGGTAAATTCCCGCTCTCCGAACCGTTGTCGTTGTACAGCACCTCGGCGGCTGTGAAGCCGGGGAAGATTTCCACGCCCAGGGCTTCCGCCTGCTCGCCCAGCCACTGGGTCAGGGCGCCCAGGCTGATGACGTAATTGCCCTCGTTGTGGAAGCAGTCGGGCACCAGGAAGTTGGGCGTGCGCCTGGAGCCGGTTTCGCTCAGGAAAAGCACGTCGTCACCGGTGACGGGTTGGTTCAGCGGTGCGCCCAGCTCCTTCCAGTTGGGGAAGAGTTCGTTCAGCGCGATGGGGTCCATGACCGCGCCGGAGAGGATGTGAGCACCGGGCGCGGAGCCTTTCTCCAGCAGCACCACGGAGACGTCCGCGCCCTTTGCTGCCGCGAGCTGCTTGAGGCGGATGGCTGTGGCCAAACCGCCGGGGCCGGCACCCACCACTACCACGTCGTATTCCATCGCCTCGCGCGGGCCGTATTGTTCGAGCAGGGAGGTGGGCTTCATGCGGAGAGAGTCAAAAAGTTGGCGACCCTGGGGCCGAAGTTGACGAAATAAAAAGGGGAGGTCAGGGCCGGCTGTCGACCGGCAGCGGCGGTGCGGTGCGCGGTGCGCCGTCACGTTTGTAGACCATCACCGTGCGTTTGAAGGTGCAGACAATCACGCCGCTCTGGTTGTAGCCTTCGGTGCGCACCGTGACGACGCCGACATTGGTTCGCGACCGCGACTCGCGCCTATCCAGTACCGTGGTGCGGGAGTAAATCGTGTCGCCTTCAAACACTGGATGCGGAAGTCGAACTTCGTCCCACCCCAGGTTGGCCATGACGTTTTGCGAGACATCGCTCACCGTCTGCCCCGTCACGAGGGCCAGCGTGAGGCAGGAATTGATGAGCGGGCGGCCGAACTCCGTCTGCGCGGCGTAGTGGGCATCGAAGTGCAGCGGAGCCGTGTTTTGCGTCAGCAACGTGAACCAGATGTTGTCGTTCTGGGTCAGGGTGCGGCCGAGGGCATGCCGATACTCGTCGCCGACCTCGAAGTCTTCATAGAACCGGCCGGGCCACCCTTCCTTGACAGTCATTTTTTGATCCTTCGGTGTGTTGTTCAATTTGCGAGTTCCCAGATGCAGTCGGTTGGCGTGCCACTGAGCCACGTAGGCGACATGGGGACCATGGTTGTCCGTCTCTCTGCCCGGCCTATTGAAGTTGCCGGCAATGCATTGCGGCTATGCTTTGTCATGCAGGAGAATTCCATCGAACACGATCGCTGTGATTTGGCGTGAGAAATCCTGAAACGAGCCTCGTTGGGGGTTGTACCACTCGACGGTCCAGTTCAATGCACCAATCACGAAAAGCCGAATCATGGCCGTGCTTGTGTCCTGGCGCAACTCGCCGCTGGCGAGCGCTGATTCGAACAGCCGATCCCAATAGTCTGCGTAAGCCCGCCGCACGATCCGGTGGCGATTTTTTGCGCTGATCGGGATTTGGCCGTAGATGCGGATGTTGGCTGACGTAAAGTCGCCATAATGCAGCATTCCCCAGAGATGGCCTTCAATGCCAGCGGCGATTCGGTCTCGCCAGGGTGCACTTTCGGGAAGAGCCGCAACACGGGTGCGCACGGCATCGGCGACGATGGTGATACCTTTGTCCAGTACCTCGCCCAGGATCTGCTCTTTCGATTCGAAGTGATAGTAGATGCTGCCGGCTTTGACGCCGGCAGCATCCGCAACCTCGCGCAAAGTAGTTGCCGCATAGCCATGATGCCTGAACAGCCGTGCAGCTTCGAGCAGCACCCGTTCACGTGTAGCGGGGCCATCTGCGTTATCTTTGCTGAGCTTTGCTTCTGTACTTGGCTTCATAATGACCGATAGTTAGATCCAAAAAAGCAAATCGTATCAAACTTGGCTTTGGTCGAAGGGGCAGACTCGTGCATTGGCGCGTCGCAAGTAGTTGCTCACTTGCTCCCGTTGGTCCACTGCCTGAAATCAGGCCGGCGTTTTTCCAGGAAAGCGCTCACGCCTTCTTTGGACTCTGCCGTGTCGTAGTACAGGCTCAGCGCTTGAAGTCCCAGGCTGCCGATCCCGCGAATGTGCTCGGTGGATGCATTGAACGAACGTTTCGCGATCGCCAGAGCCGTCGGACTTTTTTCGACAATTTCCTTGCACCAGCGGGCGACTTCGGCGTCGAGGTGGTCGTGGGGCACGACGGTGTTGCACAGACCCATGGCCAAGGCCTCCTGTGCACTGTAGCGGCGGCACATGTACCAGATCTCGCGGGCTGTCTTTTCGCCAACCACATGGCTCAGGTAAGCCGTGCCCCAGCCAGGGTCGACCGAGCCTACTTTCGGGCCGACTTGGCCAAACACGGCCTTTTCCGAGGCAATGGTCATGTCGCACAAGGTGGCCAGGACATTGCCGCCGCCAATGGCGTAACCCTGCACGCGGGCGATCACGGGCTTGGGCACGTCACGAATGGCGCTGTGAAACTCTTCCACCGGGATACCGATGGTGCCCCGGCCGTCATACTGGCCGGCATGAGCCGACTGATCGCCGCCGGTGCAGAAAGCACGGTCACCCGTCCCGGTGAGCACAATGGCGGCGATTCGCTTGTCCCAGCCTGCTTTCATGAATGCCTGCAGCAGTTCCTCGACGGTCTGGCCGCGAAACGCATTCATCACTTCGGGGCGGTTGATCGCGATGTAGGCCACCGAGTCGAGTTCTTCGTAGAGGATGTCCTTGAATTCCATGGGTTTTCCTTTTTGTCTGTTATTTCAATGCCGCATGTCTTTCGACCGTGCCCGGGCGTTTACCCAATCATGCTGTAACCACCAGACACTGAAAGAACCTGCCCGGTGACATGGCCCGCAGCCTTCGCTGAAGACAGGAAGACGACGGCATTGGCAATATCCTGCGGCCGTCCCACCTTGCGCAACGGCAGCGCCTTGGCGACTTTTTCCAGTTGCTCCGGCGTGAACATACTGTCGGCATCAATCCACATGCTGCTTCCGCCCACTTCGTCGGTGGTACTGGGGATAGTGACGCCGGGGCATACCACGTTGCAGCGGATGCCGTAACGCCCGTTTTCCTTGGCGATCGTTTTCATGAAACTGTTGATGGCAGCCTTGACGCCGCCATACACCGCTTCACGTGGCTCACCTTGCCGACTGGC
>JBFHEQ010000170.1:0-7223 GCA_041584075.1 Hydrogenophaga sp. | reverse complement strand
CCTTCAGGCAAGCCCAGCGCATCCAGCAAGGACGGCCAGTTGTCCGCATCGACAAATTCTTCGATCACATCCACGACACAGGCGGGGTGGAACAAAGCGATGCGCTCGCGCATGGCTTGTGCCTTGCCTTGCCCCAGCGTGGGTTCCATCGCATGGATCTGCCGATTGATATTGGACTCGGAGACATGATCGAGGTCGATCAGCGTGAGACGCCGGACACCGCTGCGGGCCAGCGCCTCCACCGCCCACGAACCCACCCCGCCAATGCCCACCACGACAACGTGTCCATCGAAGATGCGCTGGGCGCCGGTCACGCCATACAGGCGGCGCAAGCCACCGAACCGCCGCTCGAAATCGACAGCGGCCTCTTCAGCTACGGGAACGGTCACTGCGTCACTCCCGATCGATCAACCACATCTGGAAGCGAAAGGCGAGGACAGCGCCGAGCACGATGCCGATCACTGCAATCACACTGGTCAGGCTCAACGTAGACAGGCCCGACATGCCCTGCCCCACGGTACAACCCAGTGCGGTGACACCCCCCACGCCCATGCACGCAGCACCAGCCATGTGCAAGGCTGTGTCTTGAGTGCTGCGAAAACCCTCCCAGCGAAACGATTTGCCAATCAGGCTCTCCACCAATGCACCAGTGACCACGCCCATCACCGAAACGACGCCAATGGTCAACAGGTTGGATGCATCGCTGAACAGAATCAGCCAATCCAGGGTATATGCCATGGGCGCCGTGAACGTCAGTGACTCCAGGCGACCCGTGTCAGTGGCAAGGTAGGCGGGCTCCAGGGTCAAGGGATGTTCAGCGACAAAGGCCAGATAGCCACTCACCCACCACATGGCAGCCACGGTAAGCCCCAGACCGACGCCGCCCAAAAGGTGGTCACGGTCTCGAAATTCAGGACTGGACAATGCCCAGACAATCAGGCCTCCGCCAACCAAAGCCGCAGACAGCAAGCCGGCCTGAGCCGGCGCGATGTCCAGGGCAACACCGATCCACATGGGCAAGGTGCCGCCCGCAGCGATGGTGAACGCCACCTGGTCAAGCGTGTTGACACGCACGACCGCCAAAATGCCGCTGAGCGTGGCATAGGCCGAAAACCCCATGACAAAAAACACCACCAGCGATTTCAGGCTTCCCGTCCCAATGCGCACCAGCGTCTTGCTGCCACATCCCGAAGCCAGCACCATGCCAAAGCCGAACAAAGCGCCACCGATCGCGGCCGACAACCAGATCACACGACCCGAAGCGTAAATGGTGTTGGCCGTATCGATCCAGCCCATCCAGCCCATCCCGTAAAAACACACCATGGCCACACCCACCGCCATGCCCCACATGCGCATGCGCGCCCAGGCGCCCATGTTGACAATGTCACTGATGGCGCCCATCGTGCAAAACTGGGTGCGCTGGGCAATGAACCCAAAAGCCACTGCGACCGCGAAGGCTGCGATCAGGACTTGGGTTTGCAGGCTTTGAAGAAGGGCAATTTCCATGGGCACCGATTGTAAGGAGATGCCCAATGGGCCTCGGCATGACAGGGATGAAGCTGCCAGCCGAAAGCAACAAACTCAGCGAAGGCGGCTCAACCGCTCACGGCCAGCGGCCGCCGCTTCGGAGTTGGGATGGTTTTTCAGCAAAGTCGCCAACGTGCGCTGAGCGGCTTTGGTGTCTTTCAGCTCGATCTGGCTGTTGGCCATGGCCAGCAGGGCCTCCGGCGTTCGTACGTGGTCCGGGAACTCCGTGGTCAAGCGCCGGTGGCTGGCGATGGACTCCTTGTAGGCCCGGTTGGCGTAATGGGCATTGCCCAGCCAATACAGCGCCGAAGGCAAGTAGCCAGACGACGGGTAGCGCTGCAGCAAGCCTGCAAAAGAAGCCGAAGCCGGGCCAAACTCGGCGCTGCGCAAGAGCGCCATCGCCGCGTCAAAGTCCCGTTTCTCTTCGGGCACCACGGCGAACTCCCGCCCGTCCAGGCTGACCGTGGCTGGCTCAACCTTGCGCAGGCGTTCGTCTACCCCGGCTTGCACGTCCTTTTGCTGCTTTTGAACTTGCGCAACATCCTGAGCCAGTTGCTCGACCTGCCCGCGCAAACGGGCGATCTCGGCGCGCAGTTGCTCGTTCTGGTTCGCCAGCTCCAGCAGACTGCGCTGTTCCGTGGCACTGCCCTGACGCGATTCTTCGCGCAAACGCGACAAGGTGCTGTCCGTGCTCTGCTTGTGGGCGTCAAACCGGTTGCGCAAATCGATGATGGCTTTGCGGGCCTCATCGTCTTCGAACAGCGCATGGGCTTGCAATGGCCACAACACCGCCCCGGCCAACCCCATGGCGGCCAGGGCGGAAAACAGTGGTCGAGCGTTCAATGTCATGGGGCGCTGCACGTTCAACGGTAGGTCAGTTCAACGCGGCGGTTCTTGGCAAAGGACTCTTCGTCGAAACCAAAGGCAGCGGGCTTCTCTTCACCGAAGCTCACGGGCTCCATCTGGGCATCGCTCACGCCCAGCAAAGCCAGCGAACGGCGCACGGCTTCAGCACGTTTCTGTCCCAAGGCCAGGTTGTACTCGCGACCGCCACGTTCGTCGGTGTGGCCTTCCAGGGCCAGTTTGCGGCCGGCATCGGCCTTGAGGTAACGGGCATTGGCTTCCAGCGTGGCGGTGTACTCGGCGCGGACTTCGAAACTGTCGTAGTCGAAGTACACGGTGCGGGCCATGGCATCGGGCTGCTGCAGGTTGCTGCCAGGCACTTCCACCGCGGCCACGCCATTGGCGTTGGCACCGGCGCCTGCGGCGCCTTGGCCCTGGGTCGCCGAGCCGGCATTGAGGTCCTTGACAGGCACCTCATCCAGCTTCACGCCTGAACTGCAGGCAGCCAGGCTCACCACCACCGCCAGCCCAGCCAGGCGCGATGCCCAGTTGTTGAGGTTGCTAGAGCGGGTGTCAGCGGCGGCGGAAGGACGGGTATTGATCATGCGGGTATCCCTTTCTGGATCAGTGAAAAAACGGAAGAAAACGAAAAACAATTCAAAATAGACTCAACGGGCAAACGGACCCCACTCGGGCTCACGGATGTCGCCACGGGCGCTTGCCAGACGGGTCTTGATGCGCCCGTCCACGGTGCTGGTCATCAGCGCTTCCTGCCCTCGGTCGCGGGTGGCATAAATGATCAACCGGCTGTTCGGCGAAAAGCTCGGGCTCTCGTCTGAGGTGGTGTCGCTGAGGGCGGTCACCGTGCCCGAGGACAACTCCATGACGTGGAGCTTGAATGCCCCACCGACACGCGAAATGAAGGCCAGCCAGCGCCCGTCGGGACTGGGTGCAGGTGAGATGTTGTAGTTGCCATTGAAGGTCACGCGCTGCGGGCTCCCACCTTGCGAACCCATGCGGTAGATCTGTGGCGAGCCACCGCGGTCGCTGACAAAGAAAATGGTGTTGCCGTCGGCGCTGAACACAGGTTCGGTGTCGATACTGCTGGACTGGCTCAGCCGCTTGGGAGATCCACCGTTGGCGTCCATAGCGTAAATCTGAGCGTTGCCCGAAATGGACAAGGTCGCGACCAGCTGCTGCCCGTTGGGTGACCAGGTCGGCGCACTGTTGGACCCACGAAAATTGGCCAGCAGGCGGCGCTGGCCGGTGGCGACATCGTGCGAATAGATCACGGGCTTGCGTGATTCGAAGGACACATAGGCCAGCTGTCGTCCGCCGGGCGCCCAGCTGGGTGAAATGATGGGCTCTGCACTGGTCAGCGCCGCGCGGGCGTTCTCACCATCGGAGTCGGCCACCAGCAAGGTGTGGCGCTGTCCGGCCTTGGCCACGTAGGCGATACGGGTCGCAAACACACCCTTTTCACCCGTGAGTTTTTCATACACGAAGTCGGCGATCTTGTGGGCAACGAGGCGCATGTCGGCGGCGGTGGCCGGGTAGCTCAGGGCACCGAGATCCTGACCGCGGACCACATCCCACAAACGGAATCGCACATCGAACCGGCCGTCCGCCATCCTGGAGACGCTGCCGGTCAGCAACGCGTCGCTGGCCTTGGCGCGCCACGGGGCCAGATTGGGCTGCGAATTTTCATCGAGACCTCCCGGCACCGGTTCGACAAACCGGAATTGTCCACTGCGCTCGAGGTCGGCGCGAACAATGGCCGCCATGTCTTCGCTGACCAGGCCATTGTCCCGGAAAGTCACCGCAGAGAACGGAATCTGGGTCATGCCCACGCCGGAAACTTCTACCCGGAACTGGGCCAGTGCGTCCGCAAAGGGGAGCGCCATCAGGGGAAGTGCGGAAGCCTGGGTCAGGAGGGTGCGCCGCGAAGGATGCCAATCAGATCGTTTCAATGCCTGCATTCGGTTCAATAAGAGAGTTGGATGGCCCGAAACCTGGGGGTTCGCAAGCGAACCAGTACCCAGCGGATAATAACGGAAGCCTTCTTCACAGCCGTGACAAGATGTGCCTTGACTGTACAACCTCCGCGGTGGTCGAGCAGTTTGCCCAATGTGAGTTCCTTTTCAACGTCACCAAATGCCGTTTTGACCGAAACTTCTGCCACTCCCGCCTCCAACGCCAGCAGCATCACCCATCGACTGCGTCAGTTCTGGCCCTATTTCCGATCGGCCAAACTCGGCATCTTGCTGGCCGCCATCAGCACGGTGATCGGCGCCCTCACCGAACCACTGATTCCGGCCCTGCTCAAAACTTTGCTCGACCGGGGTTTTGGCAAAGGGGACATCGACCTCTGGATGGTGCCCGCCGCCCTGCTCGCCTTGTTCGGACTGCGAGGCCTGGCCGGATTTGTGGCGCAATACGCGCTCTCGTACACCGCCAGCCTCGGCCTGCTGAATTTGCGGCGCGCCATGTTTCGGCGGCTCAACGATGCGCAGCTGAACCTCTTTGCCCAACAAAGTGCCAGCAAACTGTCCAACACCCTCGTGTACGAAGTGCAGACCGGCTCCACGATGCTGGTCAATGCACTGCTGGGCCTATCCAAGGACAGCCTCACCTTGCTGGCCCTGCTGGGCTACCTGATGTATCTCAACTGGAAGCTCACGCTCATCGTGCTGTTCCTGTTTCCCGCCTTGGTGATCGTGATGCGGACGCTGTCCAAACGCCTGTACCGCCTGACCCGGTCCAGCCAGCAGGCGACAGACGAACTGGCTTACGTGGTGGAAGAAAACGCGCTGGCCCACCGGATGGTGCGCCTGCATGGTGCTCAAGAACGCCAGGGGCAGCGCTTTGACGTGTTGAGTGTCGGTCTTCGCCGGCTGGCACTGAAATCGACCGTTGCGCAGGCGGCCATGACGCCGCTGACGCAGATGCTGGCCGCTGTGGCTTTGTCCGCGGTCATCGCCGTGGCGCTCTGGCAAAGCAGCCGGAGCGGCGTGACCGTCGGCAATTTTGTGGCCTTTGTCACGGCCATGTTGATGCTCATCGCGCCCATCCGCCACCTGGCCGAGATCGCCGGCCCGATCACACGCGGCCTGGCCGCCCTGGAGCGTGGCCTGGAGCTGATCGAGAACATACCGGCACAGTCCTCGGGCAGCCACAAGGTGGACCGGGTCCGTGGTGCCATCCAGCTGCGGAATGCCTGGGTACGCTATGCCTCCAAAGAGGTCGATCCGGCCGATCCGGCCGGCGCATCCATTCGAGCCGCTTTGAAGGGCATTGATCTGGACATCCGCCCGGGTGAAGTCCTCGCCCTGGTCGGCCCCTCGGGATCGGGCAAAACCACCCTGGCCAACCTGCTGCCCCGGTTTGTCGAACTGGACCAGGGCGAAGTCTTGCTCGATGGTGTGGCCTTGCCCGACTGGGATTTGCGCAACTTGCGCAGCCAGTTTGCGATGGTGAGCCAGGAAGTCATCATGTTCAACGACACGCTGGCGGCCAACGTGGCGCTGGGCTCGGAAGAGCCCACCATCGACGAAGAACGCGTGCGCTCGGCCCTGGTGTCGGCCAATCTGGGCGAGTTGCTGGAACGGCTTCCTCGCGGCATGCACAGCACGGTGGGCCACAACGCCGCGGAGCTGTCGG
Organism: Hydrogenophaga sp.; assembly: GCA_041584075.1. Lineage (GTDB taxonomy): Bacteria > Pseudomonadota > Gammaproteobacteria > Burkholderiales > Burkholderiaceae_C > Hydrogenophaga. The sequence continues at coordinate 1,193 of JBFHEQ010000170.1, read as the reverse complement.
GCGGCCAGCGCCAGCGCCTGGCGATTGCCCGGGCCATCTACAAGAACGCCCCCATCCTCATCCTGGACGAAGCCACATCGGCTCTGGACAACGAATCCGAACGTCTGGTCCAGGATGCGCTGTCACGTCTCATGGCTGGACGGACCACACTGGTGATTGCCCACCGCCTGACCACCATCGAACACGCCGACCGCGTGGTGGTGTTGGCCAACGGCCAGATCAGCGAACAAGGCACCCACCAGCAGCTGCTCCAGGCCAATGGCTTGTACGCGCGCCTGCATTCACAAAACTTCACATCCGAAGCCTGACCGCCAATCCGGACAAGGGAGGCAACCTCGGTTCTAGGCAGACAAAAAAAAGCCTCAAAACCACGGTGGCGTGGATTTGAGGCGGTCAGTGCTGCCCGGGCGGTGAACCGCCAGGATCAGGGCATGAACGAGTACTGCAGACCCACGCCGACGTAGTTGAGTGCCTTCCAGCTGGCGCCGGAGCCGCCACTCTTCTTCACATAGTGGTCGAAGTCACCGCGCAAAGCCAGGTTCTCGCTCAGGTTGAACAGCACGCCCAGGCCCACGGTGGGGCGGGTCTGGGAGGCACTTGGGCTGTCACCCGAGTGCGTCACGCTGGCCACACCCAGTTTGGCGAACACGCGGGCTGCAGAGCCGACGTCCTGGCCAACGGTACCGCGAATCCCCAGCGCGCGGGTCTTGTACTCGCTGCCGTTTTCGTACGACAGTCCTTTGCCACCCTGAACGAACCCTTCAACACCCCAGAGTGGACCAAACTGGTAACCCACACCACCCTGAGCAGCGAGCTTGGAATCGTGGTCGTCATGCTGGGCAATCCCGGCAATCGGAGCATTGCCCAACAAGTCACGTTGCACGCCAAAGGTGCCAAAAACGTAAGGCGTCATGCGCGAGGCCGGTGCGGCCACCACGGGCGCTGGTGCTGCCGCTGGCACGGGAGCAGCCACCACAGGTGCTGGCGCAGCCGCTGGCGCTGGCGCGGCAGCCACGGGAGCGGGCGCTACCACGGGCGCGGGCACGGCGCGAGGCAGGTTGTCGGAAAAACGGTTGTCGCACTTGGCCATGCTCACCCGCATGGTGTCGCCGGACTTGCTCGCGTACACATGCACCGGCATGGCAGGGCTGAACGGCACGTACTTGCCCTGCAAGGGCTTGGCCACACCGTTG
>JBFHEQ010000169.1:0-7266 GCA_041584075.1 Hydrogenophaga sp. | reverse complement strand
TGGTTGCACACACCCATTCCCTGGATGATCGGCCCGCTGGTGGTGGTGTCACTGGTGTCCATGGTGGGCGTGCCGACCGAGAGCTGGACACCCTTGCGCAACACCGGGCAGTGGGTGATCGGCACGGCACTGGGGCTTTATTTCACGCCGGAGGTGGGCGCGCTGATCGCCAGTCTGTGGTGGGCCATCGTGCTTGGGGTGGCCTGGGCGCTGGCGTTGGGTCTGGGGTTTGGCGCCTGGTTGCGCCGGTTTCACGCTGGGCGACTCGCTGGCATCGGTGCCGAACAGCTGCGCATCACCAGCTATTTTTCTGGCTCGATCGGCGGGGCTTCGGAGATGACCCTGATCGCCGAGCGCCAGGGCGCACGCACCGACCTGGTGGCTGCCGCCCACAGCTTTCGGGTCTTGCTGGTCACGGTCACGGTCCCTTTTGCCATGCAGATCTGGGGTGTGCCGCCACTGGACCTGGCGACGCTGGGTGTGCGCGACGTGCAGCCGGGCGGGTTGGCCATTTTGGGTGTGCTGACGCTGTTCGGCGCGCTGTTGATGCGTCGCCTGGGACGGGCCAACCCTTGGTTCATGGGGGCCCTGCTGGCCACGCTCGCTTTCACCCTGGCGGATGTGCAGTTCAGTGCCATCCCGGGCTGGATGAGTGCCACGGCTCAGTTGCTGATCGGGGTGAGTCTCGGGGTGCGCTTCACGCCGGCGTTTGTGCACACTGCCCCGCGCTGGCTGGCGTCTGTGGGGGTGGCGAGCCTGGTGATGATGGGGCTGTGTGCGGCCTTTGGCTGGGTGATGGCCCAACTGACGGGTTTGCACCCGGCCACCATGATTCTGGGCACATCCCCTGGCGGCATCGCTGAAATGTCGATCACCGCCAAGGTGCTGCAGCTGGGGGTGCCGGTGGTCACGGCCTTTCAGGTGTGCCGCCTGGTGGCAGTGCTGGTGCTGGCCGAGCCGGTGTACCACTGGTGGAGCAAGCGCCGCCCGACGTAAAAAAGCCCAGTGTTAAAACTGGGCGGCTTCAGAGAAGGGAACAGATGCCAGGACGCCGTGGATCCGGCTTTGCCGGTCCGCCCGCATCCCCTCCAAAGGGGTGCGCGTCGCCGGGGACATCAATTCAGTGCATCACCATGGGCGTCTGGGCCAGCGTGGCGTAGCCTTCCAGCGTGTCTTCGACCTCTTCCTGGGAGGGGGTGTTCTCTTGCCAGGCGGTGATCTGGATCTGGAACATTTCCGCCCAGGATCCGTCGAGGTAAACCTCTTTTCCGACGCGCTTGTCCACGATCTCAAAACCGTGGCGCGGGATCTGTGGCCCGGCCTGCGAAGGCGCTTCGCCTTCCGCGACGGCGTTGGCGAGGATGTGCATCACAGCAAAGGCATCCGAGTCGTAAAGCATGTTCATGGCGGAAATTCCTTGAAAAAGTGAAATCCTTGTTCCTATGGTCTTTATATCGGCAAGCGCAGCAGAAACTGCAGCCCCGATGAAGATTTATGTGGTGCGCATGCCTGAAGTTTCAAGATGCGTGTGTTTTTGGGTACTTTTCGGGCTTTCAGCTTGCGGGAAACCGTGGTGGCCGGTCGCTCAGGATGAGGGGGTGGCCGCAGAAAGCGACGGCATCTCTTCCAGCAGTTGATCAACGAAGTCGCCATTGGCTTCGGAGATACGGATGCGCACGGGCAGGTTTTCCAGTGTCGGCGCGAGCCAAATCTGGACCGTTTTGTCGCCCTTGTGTCTCGCCTGGCGCGTGAGCACCCGGGTGAGCAGGGGGCCTGCGGGCAGATTCAGGGTTGCCTCGGGACCAATGTCGAAATGCCAGGTCTCGGTGGATTTGGCATCCGATACCGGCAGGCTCAGGGTCTGACCCTCCGCATACTGGGGGTTGGCGTTGAGAAGTCCTCCGAGCTGCAGGCTGATCGAGACCTGGTCCTGGCCTCCTGCCTGCAGCGTGTCGACCTTGGCATTGCTGCTGTACCGGATGTGTCGGGCTTTGTGGTCGAAGTTGGTCGTTCTTTCATTGCGCCGCTTGTCGCTGAACCGGTCGGGCGCCAGCCCGGTGGCGCTCACACGCCCGGTACTGGTCTGCACAATGCTGCCCAGCAGGAAAGCGCTCACTTCCATGCGGACTTCGTAGGTGGACCCGTCTTCGAACCAGTCCAGCTGGCCACCTGCGCTGTAGTTGAAACCTTTGACCTGGCCGGCCACGTCGTAGCGCAATCGGGCGCTGGGCGGCAATTGGGCCGGGGGCAGGGGTGCAGCCGCCGGCATGCTGTCGCCACCGGTCGTACCGGCCGCAGGCGATGCAGTGGCGATCTCGCTGACAGCGGGCCTGGGTGTCGGATCGACAGGCTCTTCGGCGGCAACGTTGCCCGCCTCGATGGGCACGACCGCCGCCATGTCCACCATCGCTTCGGCTGGCATCCCGTCGCCGGGTATTGCGTTCAGCAGGGCTTCGATGGCGGCACTGTCATCGGGCTCGGGTGATTCAGGTGGCTTGGGTGGTTCGGGTGGCGGTGATGCCGGCTTCTTTACCTCCTTCTTGGGCGGGGGAGGCGGTGGGGGCGGAGGCGGCGGGGGCGCGGGCACAATCCATCGCACGGTGCTGGCGGCAACGCGCAAAGGCTCCATCGCCGGAGCCAGCGGTGGTGGCAGATGGGTGGGCGCAGGGGCCGCAGAGGTGGGGGCGGCGTTGGGTTGCGAAGCCTCATCGGCGGATGACGGCGTGTTTTTACCGCCCCACCAGTTGGGCAGCTGGCCGCCCAGCGCGAACCAGTGACCGATCAACACCACAGCGGTCAGGCCGGCCAGAACCTGTTTCCGTGGCGCAGACCCCAAGCGGCGTAAAACTGGCGCTGTCATGGGTCTCAAGGTGTGTGGCCGAGGTCGGTGCTCAGCTGCCGTGCGCACTTCAACAGGGCTTGCGCCGGCATGGACTCCCAGCGGGTGTCGAGCGTGGCTACCGAGCCCAGCACAACAATGCCCATGGCCAGGCGGCCCTGTGCATCGAAAACGGGCGCACAGAACCCGGCCACGCCGGGCAGCAGGCTGTGCACCACGCGGGCCTGTCCATGCAGCCGGGCCTCGCTCAGTACCGCTTCCACTTCGGCCAGTGTCTGTGGGACGTCGGACAGGGTCGGGCCGTCAGCCGGCAGCTTTTTGAGCCGGGCCAGTTCCTCTTTGATCATGGGCCCAATGCGTTGGGCATCGCGCCCTTCGTGGCCCATGAAGGCAGCGAAACAACGCCCGGTGGCCGAGGTCAGCAAGGGCATCACGTCGCCCAGGCGCAGCGTCACCGGGACGGTTTGAACGGCCTCCATCCAATGGACCATGGTAGGCCCCTGGTTGCCCCAGACGGCGATCGCCAGCACATGGCCTGTCTGTGTGAGCAGCTCGGGCATGCGCTCCCGCGCCAGCTTGACGGCGTCCATCCGGCTCAGGCTGGCCAGACCCAGGCGCAACGCAGCCGGCCCGAGGTCGTATCGCGTGCTGACCGGGTCCTGGATCACCAGGCCCATGCGCTGGAAGCTGACCAGGTAGCGGTGCGCCTTCGCCGCGCTCATGCCTGCAGCAGCGGCCAGATCGCGCAACATCAGTGCGCCGGATGCGTTGGACAAGGCGTTGAGCAGTTCGAAGCCGACCTCCACCGACTGGATGCCCGCGCGCTGGCTGGCGCTGCCTGCGGCTTTGGCGGGTGCAGCTGGAGCGCGGTTCGCGGTGCGGCGTGCGGTGGTTGTCGGGGAGGCTGGCATGGACGTGCGGTGAGGGGACGGGGGCGATTTGGGGAGCGATTTCACACTCGCAGGGACTTTGGTTTAAAATTCGAGTTTACGGATAGGTTAACAAATTTCACTATTCGTAATTACAAGCACAGGTGATTTGGCTCAGGATGCCCGTTCAGGGCGATCCGTGCAAAATCAGGAACATCATCGCCCTGGTGGGCTGCAGGAGACTTGGATGAAACTCGCCACTTACAAAGACGGCTCGCGCGACGGACAACTGGTGGTGGTGTCGCGCGACCTGTCCACTGCTCATTATGCGACGGGCATCGCCAGCAAGATGCAGCAGGCTCTGGACGACTGGAACTTCATCGCTCCGCAACTGCACGACCTCTATGTGACCCTCAACCAGGGCAAGGCTCGCCACGCTTTTCCCTTTGATGCGGCCCAGTGCATGGCGCCCCTGCCCCGCGCCTACCAGTGGGCCGATGGTTCGGCCTACATCAACCACGTGGAGCTGGTGCGCGCGGCCCGCAACAGCGAAGTGCCTGAGACCTTCTACACAGATCCCCTGATGTACCAGGGCGGAGCAGACGATTTCATCGGCCCCCGCGATGACGTGATTGTGCCCAGTGAAGCGTTCGGCATCGACTTCGAAGCCGAGATCGCGGTGGTCACGGGCGATGTGGCCATGGGCTGCACACCGGAGCAGGCGCTCGAGGGTGTGCGCCTGCTGATGCTGGTCAACGACGTGTCCCTGCGCAACCTCATCCCTGCCGAACTCGCCAAGGGTTTTGGCTTCTTCCAGAGCAAGCCCGCCAGCGCCTTCAGCCCGGTGGCGGTGACGCCCGACGAGCTGGGCGATGCCTGGCAGGGAGGCCGGGTCCACCTCACGCTGGAGAGCACGTGGAACGGCCGCAAGGTCGGCATGTGCGATGCCGGGCCCGAGATGACCTTTCACTTTGGCCAGCTCATCGCCCACATCGGAAAGACCCGAAACGTGCGCGCAGGCTCCATCGTGGGCAGCGGCACCGTGAGCAACAAGGGCGTGCCCGGCGCCGACGGCAAAACCGAATGGCCCAAAGGCTACAGCTGCATCGCCGAGAAGCGCTGCATCGAAACCATTCTCAACGGCAAACCCTCCACCGAATTCATGAAGTTCGGCGACACCATCCGCATTGAAATGAAAAACAAGGATGGCCAAAGCCTCTTTGGGGCGATCGACCAGAAAATTGCTGCTCCGGTTTGACCCCCGAACCTGACTCTCAGAGCATGGGTTTGTCGCTGGTCGGCGACACGCTTTAGTGTGTCTTCCGGCTTGGTCCGGCCAGAAAAGAATGCCAAGGCATTCGTGTTGTCGGTGATTCCAGCCTTGATGGTGCGCCGTGCGTGAAGCTTGGGGTTGTCGACAATACCCGTTCCCTTCCTCAGGATGACAATGCAAGCAGGTTTTGCCATGTCACTGAGGAGTTGTCATGCAGTTCTTTTGTCGCTCAAGGGTCTCAGCCACAGGGGTGCTGCTGGGCACGTCGATGCTGTTGGCGGGAGCGGTGCATGCCCAGCCCCGGGTTTTGATCAATCCCGGTGACCAGGGCGAGCAAAACCGGTTCGAGATTTTCAGCCAATGGAAAGCGGCGCTGGATCAGGCGGTGCGCAAGGCGGGCGGCGCCGGCGTCTCGGTGCAGCTCTCGACCGATGCCACACAAGATCTGCAGACCACGCGTTCACGCATCCACGACATCTACGTGGCGCCGGCCCATGTGGTGGGCAGCGCCATGCGCTATGGCTACAACCCTGCTCTGGGCGTGGACCAACCGGTGCAAGCGGTCTTGGTGGTGCCGGAGGGCAGCCCGGTCAAGAGCCTGGCAGACGCCAAAGGACACAAGCTCGGGTTGCCGCAGCAAGACAGTGTGGTGACCTATTTGCTGCGGGGCGAAGTCAACGCGATCAACACCAGCATCAAGCGGCACTTTGGTCCGCAGTTCCAGACCCGGTACCAGGACGCATTGTTGCCCTGCCTCCAGATCCGCCGCTGCGATGTGGTGGTCGTGGAAAAGACGGTTTACGAACGCTGGCTGGCGGCCGGCGAAAAGCTGCGGGTGGTGATGGAGACGCGCAGCTCCCCGGGCCTGAGCGTGGCCGTGAAAGACGGCTCAAAGCCGGACGCATTGGCTGTACAGGCGGCTTTGGCCGCGGTGCTGGCGGTCGGGTCGAACGGGCGACCTGGCATCAAGACGGTGTCCTTGACGCGTGACGATTTTCAGTATGTATCGACACTGGGCTACTTCACGCCGCGCAGCCTCGCGGGGGCACAAGTCGTGGATGCGGCCAACGTCAAGCGCCTGGTCGAAAAAGGCGCAAAAGTGATCGATACCCGCAACGAAGCCGAATACAAGGCTGGCCATATTCCCGGGGCCGAACTCGTGCCTTATGTGGAAAAGAGCGCCAAGGACGCCGATTACGACAGCGGAATGGACCAGTTCGATCTGGCCAGGCTCGGGACCGACCGAAGCGCCGAGCTCATCTTTGCCTGCAACGGTCCAGAGTGCTGGAAGAGCTTCAAGGCCAGTCAGACGGCCATCAAAGCGGGTTTCTCGCGTGTGTACTGGTTCCGCGGGGGATTCCCCGAGTGGCGTACCGATGGGCAGAAGATCGCCACGGAAGGTTGATCGACCTCGGGAGGGTGTGCCGGCCGGTCAGCTGGCGTAAATGCCGTCGACCGAAGCAAAGCCCTTGATCTCGATCGGGTTGCCGGAGGGGTCGCAGAAGAACATCGTCCACTGTTCGCCCGGCTCACCCTGGAAACGGACCTGCGGCGGCAGCACGAAGTCCACGCCGGCGTCCTGAAGGCGCTGTGACAGAGCCTGCCATTCGGGCAGCAACAGCACCAGCCCGAAGTGCGGCATGGGCACCATGTGATCGCCCACCCGTCCCGTGCGGGCGCTCTTGAAGGGCTCGCCCAGGTGCAGCGAGATCTGGTGGCTGAAAAAATCGAAATCCACCCAGGTCTCGGTGCTGCGTCCTTCGGTGCAGCCCAGCACGCCGCCATAAAAGCGGCGGGCTTCGTCCAGGTCCCGGACGTGGAAAGCGAAGTGAAAGAGGCTGCGGGTGCGCAGCCCCGTGGTGGGCGTGTCTTCGTTCATGCGCGCAGCATACCAAGAAGCCCTGCAGGTGCCTGGCGGGTGCGGGGCCTGGCGCCAGCGGGCCAGGCTCTCAACGCTTGGAAGGATCGGCCGCGAGCTGGTCGTGCTTGAGGAAATACTGGCGCGCCATGGCGACGAGCTGGCCATCGCTGGGGTGATCGCAAGTCACCACATCGACGATGGCCTTGTCCACCGCATGGGCCTGGTGTTTGCAGAAATCGCGAAACTCCAGCTTGGCATTGGCGGGTCCGGTCAACAGGATTTCGGAAACGCCGGCCAGTGCATGCGCCACCTCCAGGAAGAAATCCTTGTCGGCGCCCACATGCCCGTGTTTGGGGGTGTGGTGGCTGCGCGCTTTGATGCGCTGGGCTTCGACGTGTTCGCGGTCGAACATCAGGACGTGGGC